>NZ_JBHVYI010000023.1:0-103869 GCF_042880975.1 Streptomyces sp. NPDC058289 | reverse complement strand
CAGCTTCGTGCCCGCGGGGCGGTGGTGTGTCCGGGTGGCTCCGGCACCTACGGCTTGGGCGCCTGGGGGTCCGGCGGTGTCGGCGTCGGCTTCGACGGGGTCGGGGTCGGCGTCGGCTTCGACGGGGTGGGGGTCGGCTTCGACGGCGTCGGGGTCGGCTTCGACGGGGTCGGAGTCGGGGACGACGGCGTGTTGCCGGACGGCGGCGCCGGGGTGGTCGCGGACTGGCTCGGCGTGTTCGACGGGGAGATGCTGGCGCTCGGCGACTGGACCTTGCCCATGTCGGCCTCGTCCAGGTCGAAGGAGCCGGTCTTGCCGCCCTTGAGCGCGTCGAGGGTGTACTGCTTCCAGATCGACGCCGGGAAGCTGGAACCGCCCGCGCGGCCGCCGCCGGCGGTACCGGTCAGGCTGGTCTGCTTGTGGGTGCCGGGCTCGTCGCCGAACATCGCGACGACGGTGACGAGTTCGGGCGTGAAGCCGGTGAACCAGGCGGAGAAGTTGTTCTCGGAGGTGCCGGTCTTGCCCGCGGCCTCGTAGGCCGAGCTCTTCACGGCCTTGCCGGAGCCGTCCTCGACGACGCCGGTGAGCACCTTGGTGACGGTGTCGGCGGTCTTGCGGCTGATGGCCGTGTCGCCGACGGCGCGGACCGGCTTGTACTCGCGGTCCGCGTGCTTGGCGGATTTGATGATGCTCGGCGTGACCTTCTTGCCGTGGCTGTCGAAGGTGGCGTAGACGCCGGCCATCTCGACGGTGTCGGCTGTCATGGTGCCGAGCGACATGGCGGGCTTGTCCTCGGGCCAGCCGTCGCGGTCGACCATGCCGAGCTGCAGGGCGGTCTTCTTCACGTTCCTCGGCTTGACGTCCACGATCATCTGGGCGTACACGGAGTTCACCGAGGAGTTCGTGGCGGACTGCACCGTCATCATCGGGTCGCCGTAGTTGCGGTCGTCCTGGTTCTGCGGGTTGAACGGGACGTCGCTGCCGACCACGGGGCGCTTGCTCGTGCCGTCGTAGAGGGTGTTGGGCGTGATCGGCTTCCCGTCCTGCGTGCTCGCCTTGCCCTCCAGGGCGGAGGCGAGCACGACCGGCTTGAAGGTCGAGCCCGGCTGGAAGTCCTTGCGCAGGGCGTTGCTGGCCCACTGCTCGCTCTGCCCGGTGCCGCCGTACATCGCGACGATCGCGCCGGTCTTCGGGTCCACGGAGGTGGCACCGGCCTGCACGGCGGCGTCGACGGGGCGGCCCTTGCGGTCGAGCTTGGACTCCAGCTCGTCCTGGACGGCCTTCTCCAGCGCCGCCTGCTTCTTCGGGTCGATGGAGAGGGTGATCTCCCAGCCGCCGGCCTTGAGCTGGCCGTCGTTCATGCCGGTCTGGCGCTTGAGCTCCTCGTCGGCGGCCTGGATCAGGTAGCCCTTCTGGCCTTCCATGCCGCTGGGCGCCTTGGGCTTGATCGGCTCCTGGAACTTCATTTCCTTGCGCTTGGCCGGGTCCAGCTTGCCCATCTCGACCATGTTGTCGAGGACGGCGTTGAAGCGGATCATGACCAGGTTCTTGCCGTTCGGGCCGGCGGTCGCCCAGTCGTACTGGCTGGGGGCCTGGAGGACGGCGGCGAGGTACGCACCCTGCTCCAGGGTCAGCTTGTCGGCGTCGACCCCGTAGTAGGCCTGGGCCGCGGCCTGGATGCCGTAGGCGTTGCGGCCGTAGAAGTTGGTGTTCAGGTAACCCGCGAGGATCTGGGGCTTCTCCATCTCCTGGTCGACCTTGAGGGAGATGATCAGCTCCTTCAGCTTGCGGGTCGCCGTCTGGTCCTGCGTCAGGTAGAAGTTCTTGACGTACTGCTGGGTGATCGTCGAACCGCCGGCCTTGCCCTTGCCGGTGACGGTGTTGAACACGCCTCGGGCGATGCCCTTGAGGTCGACGCCCCGGTCGCTGTAGAAGGACTTGTTCTCGATGGCGATGAAGGCCGTCTGCACGTCCTGCGGGATCTTGTCGATCGACACGATCTGGCGGTTCGTGGTGCCGACGCGGGCCATGACCGTGCCGTCGGAGAGCTTGTAGACGTTGTTCTGCGTCAGCGCCTCGGCGTTGGGGTCCGGCGGTTCCACGTAGAAGTAGAGGCCGATCAGGGCCGCCATGCCGAGCAGCACCGCCCCGAAGAAGGTGCCGAGCACCTTCCTCCAGGTGAAGAAGCGGCGTATGCCGGTCGGCTTGCCGCCCGAGGTCCCGCCCTTGCCCTTGACGCGCCCGCGCGGCGCGCGTCGCGCACCGCGCTGCTGCTGCGCCTTTCGCGCTTCTGCTCGGCCCATCGCTCCCGCTCCGCTCGATAACCCCCCGACGTCAGCTCAGAAAGCTAACACCGCAGGCTGTGACAAAAACCGGCCAACGGGCTCTCATACCGGGCAATTCGGACGTGACAATGAGCACCCATCCCACAGGAACCGACGCAGCCGGAGCCCCGGAGGTTGCCGGGCCCCGCACCGCTTTCCCGCCACCTGCCCCGATCCCGCTCCCATCCCGCCGTCACCCGGCTCCCGTTCGCCCCAAAAAAGTGATATCACTTTGCTAAGCGGCTCGACCGGCCGTCACTGAACGAAACGGGGCACATGATGACGAACACCACGGGTGGCACCGAAGCCGGCGTACGGGAGTTCCCCGCGCGGAGCGTGGGCGGCGGGCTCGCGCTGCTGCTCGGCCTGGCGGGAGTGGCCGCCGGGGCGGGCCTGATCGCGCTCGGCGCGGTGTCCGGGAGCGACGGAGCCAAGGCGGGCCTGATCGCGGCGGGCGTCCTCCTGACCATCACCGCCGTCGTCGCCATGAGCGGCCTGAACACGGTCGCGCCGGGCGAGGCCCGCGTGGTCCAGCTGTTCGGCCGCTACCGCGGCACCGTCCGCACCGACGGGCTGCGCTGGGTCAACCCGCTGACCTCCCGCCGCCCCCTGTCCACCCGGGTCCGGAACCACGAGACGGCCGTCATGAAGGTCAACGACGCGTACGGCAACCCGATCGAGCTGGCGGCCGTGGTGGTGTGGCGGGTCGAGGACACCGCGCGGGCCGTCTTCGAGGTCGAGGACTTCACCGAGTTCGTCGAGACCCAGACCGAGGCGGCCGTCCGGCACATCGCGATCGAGTACCCCTACGACGCCCACGAGGACGGCGGCCTGTCGCTGCGCGGCAACGCCGAGGAGATCACCGAGAAGCTCGCCGCCGAACTGTCCACCCGCGTCGAGGCCGCCGGCGTCCACATCATCGAGTCCCGCTTCACCCACCTCGCGTACGCCCCGGAGATCGCCTCCGCGATGCTCCAGCGCCAGCAGGCGGGTGCGATCGTCGCGGCGCGCAAACAGATCGTCGAGGGCGCGGTCGGTATGGTCGAGCTCGCCCTGACCCGCCTCGCGGAGCAGGAGATCGTGGACCTCGACCCGGAACGGAAGGCGGCGATGGTGTCCAACCTGATGGTGGTCCTGTGCGGCGACCGCGCGGCCCAGCCGGTGGTCAACACGGGCACCCTCTACCAGTGAGCCCCGACGAAGGCACGGACTCCCCCGCCGACCGGGCCTCCGGCGACCGGGCCTCCGGCGGCCCGGCCGAGGGACCGGCGGCGGCCCCCAAGGCCGCTCGGCAGGCCCGCAAGCAGGTGCTGCTGCGGCTCGACCCGCAGGTGCACGACGCGCTCGCGCGGTGGGCGGGGGAGGAACTCCGCAGCGCCAACGCGCAGATCGAGTTCCTGCTCCGCCGCGCCCTGTCCGAAGCCGGCCGCCTTCCCGGCGGGGCGGGCCCCATCCCTCCCCGGGGCCGCCCCCGTAACGCACCGGATTCCTGAGGGGTTTCCGCCTGAATTGCACGGCGTGTGCCGCACGCCCGCCTTCGTACGACTGGATACGCTCACCGCGTCATATACGGCCGCTCACCGAATTCGAGGCTCGTATGAATCTGACCAGTGGGACAAAATCCGGCGGACGACGGGCGGGCCGGAAAGCGGCCATCGCGATCGCGGTGGTCGCCACGTGTTCCGGACTCACGTGGACGGCGCTCTCCCTCACCGGTGGCCTCACGGATTCCAAACCGCCCGTCACGTGCGCCTACACGCCCTCCGACAGCGGAAACAAGGCCGCCGCCCCGGGATTCGACGCCGTGGCGGCGGCCCGGCCGTACACGGTGAGAATCGACACCGAGGAGGGCCCCGTCACCATCGAGGCCCTCACCAAGGACGCGCCGTGCACCACCAACTCGTTCTCCTTCCTGGCCGGAAGGAAATACTTCGACGGCAGCAAATGCCACCGGGTCACAACTCGGGGGATTTTCGTATTGGAATGCGGCGACCCCACCGGGGAGGGTAATTCGGACCCCGGGTACTGGTTCAAGGATGAAAATCTGGCCGGCGCCGCCTATCCGGCGGGCACCGTCGCCATGTCCAAGGCCGAGCCCGGAAAGAACGGCAGCCAGTTCTTCATCAGTTACGCCGATCCCACCTTCCGCATGCCGCCCAGCTGGACCCCCTTCGGGAAGGTCGTCGGCGGGCTGGACGCGGTGGCGAAGATCGCCGCCAAGGGGACGGCGGACGGATCGACCGACGGAAGGCCCAAGGAGCCCGTCGTCATCAAGTCGGTCACGGTGCAGCGCCCGGTCAAGTGACCCCGGCCAAGTGACCCCGGTCCAGTGACCCCGGCCAAATGACGGTGGGCGACTGACCACCGCGAACAGCCGCGTGGGGCGCCGGCGGCTACCCCGTGCGACTCAGCAGGACGAAGCCGTCCCTGTCGTCCACCGTGTGGTACCCCCGGGCCCGGGCCTCGTCCAGGGAGATCTGCTCCTGGATGACCGACATCGGCCACCGCAGATGCGGCTGCACTTGGGTGTCGACCATGATCCACTCGGGGTTGGGGCGGCTGTCCCCCCATCCGTAGAGGCTCACGCTGGTGCGGTCGGCGAGGTGGGGCACGAGATAGTGCGATGCCTGGACCGTGGCGTCGTCCGGGATCTCGTCCATCACGCTGTGGGCCACCGCGATGCGGGGATCCTTCACCCAGGTCTCCGGCCGGGTCAGCTGCCAGAGCGGATAGTGCGGCAGCAGCAACAAGGTGACCGCCGCGGAGCCCGCCAGGTAGCGGTACAGGCTGCGGCCGCTCGCCCCCCGTCGCTGCAGGGTGTCGACGAAAGCCACGAAGACGACCGGCATGACCAGCAGCGAGTAGTGGTAGCCGGTGCCCCAGTGGGGCGGGTAGTTCGAGGCGAGGCGCCACAGCACGGACGGCAGTGCGATCAGCGCGAGTGGCGAGCGCAGGGCCAGGAAGAGGGTGGGGGCCAGGATGAGGAGGAGGGTGGTGACCTTCTCCTGCGGGGTGATCAGACCGAGCGTCAGCTGGTGGAGGAGTTCCAGCACGCCGCCCTGCGTTTCCCCCACCAGCGCGCCGCCCGAGCCGCCCGAGCCGCCACCGGGGTTGTGGGAGACGAGATAGCCGTCGAACCCGCCCGGATGGAAGGAGGCCAGCACCAGCAGGGCCAGCCCGGTCCCGGCCACCCCGGCCGCTGCCGTGAGGAGCCCCGGCCTGCGCCCGCCGCGCCCGCCCCGCCAGGCGATGACCAGGCCGATCGCGGCCACCGTGAGACCGAGGTCCTCCTTCACCAGCAGGAGCGGCAACGCCCAGTACGCGGCGGCGCGCAGCCGGCCGCTGCCGAGGGCCGTCAGGGAGAGGGTGAGCAGCGGAAGAGCGAAGGCCCACTCGTGGAAGTCGGAGGAGACCCCGCTCGCGATGCCCCACGAGACCCCGTAACAGGTGCCGATGACCGCGGCGGCCGCGGAGCCCAGCGTCCGGCGGGCCCAGAAGGCCAGCGGCAGCACGCTCCCGGCGACCAGCGCGGCCTGCGCCACGAGCAGCACCTTCACCGACGGCCACAGCCAGTACAGGGGTGCCAGCAGGGCCAGGATCGGGGAGAAGTGGTCTCCCAGGACCGGGAAGTCGGGCCCCTTGACCTCGGAGACGGGCAGGTGCCCCGATGCGTAGGAACGCACGACCTGTACGAAGATCCCCAGATCGAAGCTGCGGGAGAGCAGGCGTTCGTGGATCCGCAGGGACAGGGCCATGTAGGCGAAGAACAGCGCCCCCGCCATGCCCCAGATCCACCAGTCGGCTTGGGGACGGCTTTCCGCGGACGGCGTCGGCGCCGTCCGTTCCTCGACGCCCGTCTGCTGCGGTGGGAGGGCGGCGGTATTGCCGGTGGGTGCTCGCATGAACCTTCAAGATGCCAGCAACGTCCCGGCCGGGCCCGGAGCCGCCTCCTCCGTGGGCGGATTCCCTTCGAATGGCGGACTCCGCCAGCTATGCACTCCACGTATACATCGAGCGTATACACCGTGTGTATAGTCGTCGACATGTCCATCAGTCACGCACTCCTCGGCCTCCTGGAGGCCGGCCCCCGTCACGGCTACGACCTCAAGCGGACCTTCGACGAGAGATTCGGCCACGACAAGCCCCTCGCCTACGGCCAGGTCTACTCGACCATGTCCCGGCTGCTGAAGAACGGTCTCGTCGAGGTCGACGGCGTGGAGAGCGGCGGCGGTCCCGAGCGCAAGCGGTACGCGATCACCGAGGCGGGCGTCACCGACGTCGAGGGCTGGCTCACCCAGCCCGAGAAGCCCGAGCCGTACCTCCATTCGACCCTCTACACGAAGGTCGTCCTCGCCCTGCTGACCGGCCGCAGCGCCCAGGAGCTGCTGGACACCCAGCGCTCCGAGCACCTGCGCCTGATGCGCATCCTCACCCAGCGCAAGCGCAAGGGGGACCTCGCCGACCAGTTGGTCTGCGACCACGCCCTGTTCCACCTCGAAGCGGATCTGCGGTGGCTCGAACTCACCGCCGCCCGTCTCGACCAGCTCGCCCAGGAGATACAGCGATGACCCCGGCCGGCACTCTGCTCAGCGCCACGGACCTCCGCAAGACCTACGGCACCACCCACGCCCTCGACGGCGCCGAATTCTCCATCCACGCCGGCGAGATCGTCGCCATCATGGGTCCGTCCGGGTCCGGCAAGTCGACCTTGCTGCACTGCCTCGCCGGGATCGTCACCCCCGACTCCGGCACCATCACCTACGCCGGACGCGAGCTCTCCGCCATGAACGACGGCGAGCGCAGCGCCCTGCGCCGCGGCGAGTTCGGCTTCGTCTTCCAGTTCGGCCAGCTCGTCCCCGAGCTCACCTGCGTCGAGAACGTCGCCCTGCCGCTCCGCCTCACCGGCGCGAAGCGCAAGCAGGCCGAACGGACCGCCCTGGAATGGATGGAGCGGCTCCAGGTCGACGACCTCGGCCGCAAGCGCCCCGGCGAGGTCTCCGGCGGCCAGGGGCAGCGCGTCGCCGTCGCCCGCGCCCTCGTCACCAACCCCCGGCTGATCTTCGCCGACGAGCCCACCGGCGCCCTCGACTCCCTCAACGGCGAGCTCGTCATGCAGCTGCTCACCGAGGCCGCCCGGTCCACGAACGCCGCCGTCGTCCTCGTCACGCACGAGACCCGCGTCGCCGCCTACTCCGACCGCGAGATCGTCGTGCGCGACGGCAAGTCCCGCGACATGGAGCGCGCGGTATGAGTCTCGGAACCGCCGGCAAGCACGGCAAGCAGGGCGGGCGCAGCCCTCAGGGCCGGCGCAGCGGACACGACGGCCCCGGCGCCCCGGGCGCGGAGCGCGCGTTCCGCGTCTGGCTGCGCGACCTCGGGCTCGGCGCCCGCTTCGCCTTCGGCGGCGGCCGCGAGGGCTGGACCCGTACCCTCCTGACCGGTGTCGGCGTGGGCCTCGGTGTGGCCCTGCTGCTCATCACCAGCGCCGTCCCGAGCGCCATGGCCGCCCGCGACGCGCGCGGCGACGCACGCATGACGTTCACCTCGCCCACCGCCGAGCAGCCCGGCCGCGACACGCTGCTGATCGCCGAAGTGGACCAGTCCTACCGCTCCTACGGGGTCGACGGACGGCTCGTACAGCCCGAGGGGCCGGACGCCCCGCTGCCGCCCGGCGTGAAGAAGTTCCCCGGCGCCGGTGAACTGGTCGTCTCCCCCGCCCTCGACCGGCTGATGAAGACCGGTGAGGGCAGGCTGCTGCGCGACCGCCTTGACGGGAAGATCGTCGCGACCATTGGCGACGCGGGCCTGGTGGGCCCCGGCGACCTCTACTTCTACGCGGGCAGCGACCGGCTCACGGAACTCCAGAAGACCTTGCCCGACGAGGTCAAGCGGATCACGGCCTTCGCGAACACCATCGAGAAGCAGGCGCTCGATCCCGTCCTCACGCTCCTCGTGGTGCTGACGTTCGTCGCCCTGCTGATGCCGGTCGCCGTGTTCATCGGCGCCGCCGTCCGCTTCGGCGGAGACCGGCGCGACCGCCGGCTCGCCGCACTGCGCCTGGTCGGCGCCGACGGCCGGATGGTCCGCCGGATCGCGGCGGGCGAGGCGGCCGCCGGATCGCTGATCGGCCTGGCCCTGGGCACCGGGTTCTTCCTGGCCGCCCGGCAACTCGCCCCGGCCATGGACCTCGACCAGCGCAGCGTCTTCCCCGCCGACCTCAACCCGGCGCCCTGGCTGGCCGCGCTCATCGCGGTCGCCGTGCCCGCCGCGGCCGTCGCCGTGACCCTGTTCGCCCTGCGCGGCGTGGTCATCGAGCCGCTCGGTGTGGTCCGTACGACGACCCCGCGCAAGCGCCGGATCTGGTGGCGACTGCTGCTCCCGCTGGCCGGACTCGGCCTGCTGGCCCCGTTGATCGGCAAGGGCAACGACAGCGGGCAGTTCAACCAGTGGCAGGTCTCGGGCGGCGTGGTCCTGCTCCTCGTCGGCATCACCGTCCTGCTCCCCTGGGTGCTGGAACGGGTCGTCGGCCGGATCGGCGGCGCCGGATCGGTCTCCTGGCAGCTCGCCGCCCGCCGGCTCCAGCTCACCAGCGGCAGCGCCGCCCGGCTGGTCAACGGCATCGCGGTGGCGGTCGCCGGAGCGATCGCCCTGCAGATGCTCTTCGCCGGCACCTCGGACTCGTACACCGAGGACACCGGCCAGGACCCCACCCGCGCCTCGATCTCCGTCATGTCGCGCTCCCCCGCCGGGGGCGAGCCCCTGGCCCGGGCCCTGGACGGGGCCAAGGGCGTCACGCAGGCCGTGGCCCTCGGCTCCACCTTCGCCGGGCGCAGCACGGGCATGGAGTACGAGGACGCCACGAGCATGGTGACGATGGGCACCTGCGCCGCCCTCGCGGAGGTGGCGCAGCTGCCCTCCTGCAAGGACGGCGACGTCTTCGTCATCGCCGGCGCCGACGCGAACCGCACCATGGGCGGCGACGCCGCCCGGCCCGGCGACGCACTGTTCACGGGCAACATCTACGGCGGCGAGGGCGGCGCCCCGGTCCCGTGGACCGTGCCCGCCGACGCCCGGACCGTCACGGCCCGCCAGGACCCCGTCGGCAGAACGGCCACCGGCCTGCTCGCCACCCCGGCCGCCGCCCCGAAGGGCATGGGCAGGTACCAGTCCACGCAGGTGTTCGTGAAGCTGGACCCGAAGATGCCCGACGCGGTGGAGCTGGCCCGGAACGCCGTCTTCAAGGCCGATCCGCTGGCCGTCCCGCTGACCCTGCGGGCCACCGAGGTCAACGACCGCTACTCCTCCATCCGCACCGGCCTGTTCGTGGGCTCCGCCCTCGTGCTGATGCTGATCGGCGCCAGCCTGCTGGTCTCCCAGCTGGAGCAGCTGCGCGAGCGCAAGAAGCTGCTGTCCGCGCTGGTCGCCTTCGGCACGAAGCGCTCCACGCTCAGCCTGTCCGTGCTGTGGCAGACCGCCCTGCCGATCGGCCTGGGCCTGGCCTTGGCCACGGTGGTCGGGCTCGCGCTCGGCACGGTGCTGATGCAGATGGCGTCCGTTCCCTTCCGGATCGACTGGGCCTCGGTCCTGTCGATGATCGGCATCGGCGCGGGCGTGGCCGTCCTGGTCACCCTGCTCAGCCTGCCGCCCCTGCTGCGGCTGATGCGCCCGGACGGGCTGCGCACGGAGTAACCGCGCGCACGCAGTAACCGCCGCACGCAGCCCCGTACGCCCGCTAGTCCGTCAGCCAGACGGGGAGCGGGCGTACGGCTTCGCGCAGTGCGTCGGCGACGGCGCGGAACTCCTCCTCGCGGGCCGTTCCCGTCCGCATGGCCAGCGCGATCCGCCGCGAGGGCGCCGGTTCGGCGAAGTAGCCGGTGGCCAGGTGCTCGTTGCGGGCGGTCTCCAGGCGCAGCGCGGTGCGCGGCAGCAGCGTGACGCCGAGCCCGCCGGCGACCAGTTGGACGAGGGTGGACAGGCCGGCGGCCGTCGTGGTGACGTCCGCCCCGGCGGTGCGTCCCGCGTCGTGGCAGATGTCGAGGGCCTGGTCGCGCAGGCAGTGCCCCTCGTCGAGGAGGAGCAGCCGCAGCCCGCGCAGTTCCTCGCGCGGGATGTCCTTGCGGCCGGCGAGCGGGTGATCGCGCGGCGCGAGCAGGACGAAGTCCTCGTCGAAGAGCGGCAGTTCGGTGACCCCGGGCACCCCGAGCGGTACGGCGAGCAGCAGCAGGTCGAGCCGGCCGCCGGCCAGACCTTCCAGCAGCGAGGCCGTCTGCTCCTCGTGCACCTGGAGGTCGAGCCGGGGGTAGCGCCGGTGGAAGAGCCCGAGCACGGTCGGCAGCAGGTACGGGGCCACGGTGGGGATCACCCCGAGCCGCAGCGCCCCGGTGAAGGGGGCCCGTACGGCCTCGGCCTCCTCCAGCAGCCCGTCCATCGCGTCGAGCACGGCCCGCGCGCGGCCCGCGATCCGCTCCCCGGCGGGCGTGAGCAGCACCTTGCGCGTGGTCCGCTCCAGCAGCCGCACCCCGAGCGCCTCCTCCAGCACGGACACGGCCCCGGAGAGCGCGGGCTGGCTCATCCCGATGGCGGCGGCCGCGTCCCGGAAGTGCAGCTGCTCGGCGACGGCGGCGAAGGCCCGCAGCTGCGCGAGCGTCGCCTGTTTCGGTCCTCTATGACCCACAGCCACTGATAGGCACCTCCGATCACTGCGCACCAGGCTAGCTATTTCTGCAATCAATGCGGCTATGTCAGCATGTGAGATACGTCCAACCCCCCGGAAAGCCCCCAAAAGGGTCACTTTCCTTTGCGCAAGGAGAGCACGTGCTCACTGTCGGCGACCAGTTCCCCACCTACGACCTGACCGCTTGCGTCTCGCTGGAGGCCGGAGCCGAGTTCGCGCAGATCGACCACAAGACCTACGAGGGCAAGTGGAAGATCATGTTCTCGTGGCCGCTCGACTTCACCTTCGTGTGCCCGACGGAGATCGCCGCCTTCGGCAAGCTGAACGACGAGTTCGCCGATCGTGACGCCCAGATCCTCGGCTTCTCGCTCGACTCCGAGTACGTCCACCACGCCTGGCGCAAGGACCACGCCGACCTGCGCGACCTGCCCTTCCCGATGATGTCCGACATCAAGCGCGAGCTCTGCGCCGACCTCGGCATCCTCGGCTCGGACGGTCTCCCGATGCGCGCCGTCTTCATCGTGGACCCGAACAACGAGATCCAGTTCTCCATGGTGACCGCCGGTTCCGTCGGCCGGAACCCCAAGGAGGTCCTGCGGGTGCTCGACGCCCTGCAGACCGACGAGCTGTGCCCCTGCAACTGGAACAAGGGCGAGAGCACCATCGACGCCGGCGCGCTGCTGGCCGGTGAGTGAGCGATGTCCCTCGACGCGCTCAAGTCCGCCCTGCCGGACTTCGCCAAGGACCTGAAGCTGAACCTCGGCTCGGTCATCGGCAATCAGGACACCCTGACGCAGCAGCAGCTGTGGGGCACGGTCCTGTCCTGCGCCATCGCCGCCCGTTCCCCGCGCGTCCTGCGTGAGCTGGAGCCGGAGGCCAAGGCGGCCCTGTCGCCCGAGGCGTACACCGCCGCCAAGGCGGCCGCCGCGGTCATGGCGATGAACAACGTCTTCTACCGCACCCGCCACCTGCTCTCCGACCCGGAGTACGGCAACCTGCGCGCGGGCCTGCGGATGAACGTCATCGGCAACCCCGGCGTGGAGAAGGTCGACTTCGAGCTGTGGTCGCTCGCCGTCTCCGCGATCAACGGCTGCGGCCAGTGCCTGGACTCGCACGAGCAGGTCCTGCGCAAGGCCGGCGTGGACCGCGAGGCGGTCCAGGAGGCCTTCAAGATCGCCGCGGTGATCCAGGCCGTCGCCGTCACCCTCGACTCCGAGGCCGCGCTCGCGGGCGAGTGACACCCCGCCATACCCACCGCAGGGCCCCGCGACTCCGGTCGCGGGGCCCTGCGTGCGTACACGTCCGCGGCTACCGCTCCAGCTTCGCCATCAGCGCCCGCATGTCCTCGATCATCGCCGCGTCCATCGCGTTCTCGTCGATGCCGGCGGGCTCTTCGTCGCGCGCGTTGAACCACTGCACGGTGAGGGTGAAGACCGCCCCTCCGTCGAGCACCATGAGCCGCGATCCGCCGTGCGCGTAGTACCGGTCGAGCACCGCCCGGTCGCCGAGGCCCTGCACCTCTTGGCGCTCGTCGAGGTCCAGCCGGGTCGCCGGGTCCGTCCCGGCGCCGGTGGCGAACTCCGCCTCCGGGTCGCCCTTCTTGTGCAGCTCGACCAGCAGCTGGGCGCCGTACATCATGGTCCCCTCCACGTACTGCGTGGAGACCGTGCAGTACGACCAGTCCTGCGCGAGGTGCACGCCCTCGGCGCTCTGGCGTCCCTCGAACTTCCGGCCGGCGGCCTGGCCGATCGTCTTGAGCTCGAACTCCTTGCACAGGTCGGAAGAGTGCCGGTAGTCGAGCCGCGGAACATCAGGGAAGCGTTCCTGCACGGCCAGCGTGCCCGCCCACACCGCCGAGGCCGCCACCATCCCGCCCAGCGCCCACAGCCACGGTCTCCGCGCGCCCCGTACGCCCTCTCGCCCGGGCTCGCCCGGAAGGGCCTCCGCGGCCCCCTCCGCCCCGCTCGCCGTGGCCCAGCCCCCGTCGATCTCGGGCTCGCCGATCATCCCCGTGTCCCCCGTCCCCCGCGCCCCGGCACCTACCGCGCCTACCTGCGCAGCGCCTTCATCAGGCCGTGCATGTCGTCGATCATCGCAGCCTGGACCGCGTCGGAATCGGGCTTCGGCGGATCCTCCGGGACGACCTCGCCGGTGCTCGGCTCGCCCTCGCCCCCCGACCACACCGCCACGTCCATGGTGAACACCGCGCCCCCGTCGAGCACGGTCAGCCGCCACCCGCTCCCGTACTCCGTCTCGGAGATCAGCGCCCGCTCCCCGAGCCCGGGCACCGAGCGGAGGTCCGGTTTGCCCAGGCCGATCCAGCCCACCGCTCCGGGATCCGCCCCGAACTCGGGCGCGGGGTCGGTGCGCTTGTGCAGCTCCATCGAGACCTGGGCCTCGTACGCGAGCCAGCGCCGGGGCCCCTCCGAATCGACCGGCGGTGTGCGCAGCATGCACATCGCCCGGTCCACGCCCGGGTGCTCCCACAGCCGCGGGGTGTGGTCCCACCCGATGACCTCCGCCAGCCGGGCGATCCCCGGCAGCTTCGCCGAGTCGCACAGGCTCAGGGGCAGCGCGTACCGCAGCGGCGGGCTGTGGTCCTGCGGGGTCGCGGCCCACCAGGCGCCCGCCCACAGCGCGGAGGCGAGGAGGGCCCCGCCGAGCGCCCACCGCCAGGGTCGGCGGCCCTGCGGCGGGGAGCCGCCGTAGCCCTCCCGCCCCTGCGGCCCCTCTGGCCCCTCCAGTGCCTCCGGGCCCTCAAGGCCCTCCGGCCCCGGCAGACCGGACGAGCCGCCGTCGAACTCAGGCTCCGTTATCACCCGTACGTGTCTCCTCCGCCTCGGATGCCGTCTGACCCAGGGCCGTCGCACCGTGCGGCCCGGGGCCGACCGGGGAGAGTCCGTGGTGGAGCTGTTCGCGCGAGTAGGCCCGCAGGTAGCCGACCACGGTGTTGGTGACGGCGACCAACGGAACGGCGACCACCGCTCCGCCGATGCCGGCGACCAGGCCGCCGGCCGCCACGGAGAGCACCACCGCGAGCGGGTGGACCCGTACCGCCCGGCCCAGGATGAAGGGCTGGAGCACGTGGCCCTCGATCTGCTGCACGGCCAGCACCACCAGCAGCACCATCAGCGCCGTGAACGGCCCCTGCGTCACCAGGGCCACGACCACGGCGAGGGCGCCGGAGATCACGGCGCCGACGAGCGGGATGAAGGCGAACAGGAAGATGAAGACGGCGAGCGGGACGGCCATCGTCACGTCGAGGAAGTAGAGGCCGAGGCCGATGAACACGGCATCGATGAGGGCCACGAGGACCGTGCCGCGCACGTACGCGGTCAGGGTGCGCCAGGCGCGCGGACCGGCGCCGGCGACGCCGGGGCGGGCGGCGGCCGGGAGCAGGCCCGTCGCCCAGGTCCAGATCCGCTTGCCGTCGTAGAGCAGGAAGAGCGTGGAGAACATCGCGAGCAGCATGCCCGTCAGCACTTCGACCAGGACGGTGACGCCTTGCAGGCCGGCGGAGGTGATCTGCTCGGTGTTGGTGCCGATGGTCTCGCTGAGGTTCTTGGCGATCTCGTTGATCTGCTTCTCGGTCACGTGGAACGGACTGTCCAGCGCGGCGAGTTTGAGGTCGTTGATGCCTTCGCGCAGCCGGGCCGAGAGATCGTCGAGGTTGTCCATGACCTGCCAGACCACGAACCAGCCGACCAGCCCGATGACCACGAACCCGAGGATCGCGGTGACGGCCGTGGCCAGGCCGCGGGGCATCCCGAGCCGGCGCAACCGGACCACGAAGGGCTGGAGCAGTGCGGTGACCAGGAGGGCGGCGGCGAAGGCGAGGACGACCAGGCGGACTTCGCTGATGACCCGCATCAGGACCCAGAGCATCCCGGCGAGCAGCAGCAGCCGCCAGCTCGCCTCGGCGGCGACGCGCACCCCCCACGGGATGACGGATACCGGGTCGGGGCGCAGCGGGGTGGCGTAGCCGGCGTGTTCGGCGCCCGGGTGCGCAGAGGGTGCAGAGGGCGGGGAGGAGGGCGCCGGGGAAGCAGCCGGGGACGCGGTGGCGCCGGGCCCTGCGGCCGGCAGGTTGCCGGAGGTCTCGGCCTCGACCTCGGCGCGCCGCTCCGCGAGCCGGGCCTCCACGTCGCTCAGGCTCTTGCCGAGCCGGCCGAGCCAGCCTGTCTTCGCCATGTCGTTCCCTTCCCCCCGCCCTGGACCGCGCACCGGGGCACGCCTCGAAAGACCGTACACGCGAGGAGCCCCGCACCGTAGGACGGTGCGGGGCTCCTCGGGGTTGAGGCGCGCGGGCGCGCTCTCGTCCCGGTGTCCGGTGTGCCTAGTACCAGTTGTTGGCCTGGTGGAAGTTCCAGGCTCCGCACGGGCTGCCGTAGCGGGAGTTCATGTAGTTCAGACCCCACTCGATCTGGGTGGCGGGGTTGGTGCGCCAGTCGGCGCCCGCCGAGGCCATCTTCGAACCGGGCAGGGCCTGGACGAGGCCGTAGGCGCCCGAGGACTTGTTCACGGCCTGGTAGTTCCAGGTGGATTCCTGGTTGATGATCTTGGAGAAGCACTGGAACTGCCCCGCCGGGACCATCTGCTGGGCGATCGCCTTGACCTGGGCGACCGTGTAGGAGGCCTGGGGAGCGAAGGAGGATCCGTCGCGGGAGGCGGAACGGCTGGCGACCTGGTCCTTCTCCTCGCGCTCCTTCTTCGCCTTGTCGTCGGCGGCCTTCTGCGCTTCGGCCTTCTTCGACTTGGCGTCCTGGGCGGCCTGGATGCGGGCCGCCTCCTCCGCCGAGCGCTTGGCGTCGACGTCGGCGGCGTGCGCGATGGAGTCGGCCTGCTGCGTCAGGGACGCGTTCTGAACCTGCGCCTGCTCGCCGACCGGGATGTCAGTGAGGAGAGTCGTCCCGGACGCGGTCGTCTCGAGATCGTTCGAGGCGGGGTCGCCAGTGGCAACACCCACGACGGCGCCGACGGTGGTGACAGCGGTGGCCGAAGCCACTGCGAATCCCCGAACCGAGATCCGGCTCACACGGTTTCCTTCCAGCAGCGTCCGCAGTGACTGCGCGGGCGCAATAGTGCCCTTGACGCTGGCCTCCATGATGGTGCGGTCACTGGAGGCGCGGGCCCGTGGGCAACTCCCTTGCGGGAGTGCCGCGTGATGCTCCGGGCGGCATACGGCGATCGATTGTGGAGTTAGCGGTACTGCGCGCATCTCACGGGAGATACAGGTGTGCCGTATGCGGGGCCTGACGGAAAACAGACTCTGCCGGACCTCGATGCCGCAGGGCAATTCTCCGTTGCGTGGGAAAGGTCACACCTGGCATGTCACCCCTGCTTCTTGCAAACCCCTGTGCGCGAGGGCGCCGCCCGGCTAGGCTCTCTGGCCTTTGCCGGGCGGCGCCAACTCACCTTCCCGCTATGCGCGTTTTACCTGTTTTGCGGCCCGTACGGGCCGTCGGCCGGCCCTACAGGTTCTCCAGCATCTCGGTGACCAGCGCGGCGATCGGGGAGCGCTCGGAACGGGTCAGCGTGATGTGCGCGAAGAGCGGATGCCCCTTCAGCTTCTCGACCACGGCGACGACTCCGTCGTACCGGCCGACCCGCAGGTTGTCCCGCTGGGCCACGTCGTGGGTGAGAACCACCCGCGAATTGGCCCCGATACGGGACAGAACGGTCAGCAGGACATTGCGCTCCAGCGACTGGGCCTCGTCCACGATCACGAACGCGTCGTGCAGCGAGCGGCCGCGGATGTGCGTGAGCGGCAGGACCTCCAGCATCCCGCGGTTCAGCACCTCCTCGATGACCGCGCGCCCGGCGACCGCCGAGAGGGTGTCGAACACCGCCTGGGCCCAGGGGCTCATCTTCTCGTTGGCGTCCCCGGGGAGGTAGCCCAGGTCCTGGCCGCCGACCGCGTACAGCGGCCGGAAGACCATCACCTTCTGATGCTGCCTCCGCTCCAGTACGGCCTCCAGCCCCGCGCACAGCGCCAGCGCCGACTTTCCGGTGCCGGCCCGGCCACCCATCGAGATGATCCCGATCTCGGGGTCGAGCAGGAGGTCGAGCGCGATCCGCTGCTCGGCGCTGCGGCCGTGCAGCCCGAAGGCCTCGCGGTCGCCCCGTACGAGCTTCACGTTGCCGTCGGCCGTGACCCGACCGAGTGCCTTGCCGCGCTCCGACTGGAGGACCAGACCGGTGTGCACGGGAAGTTCCGCGGCCTCCGGTACGTAGAGCCGCTCCTCGGAGAAGAGGAGGTCCACCTGTTCCCCGGAGAGCGCCAGCTCCGTCATGCCGGTCCAGCCGGCATCGGTGATGGCGAGCTCCGCGCGGTACTCCTCTGCCATCAGCCCCACGGAGGAGGCCTTGATGCGCAGGGGGAGGTCCTTCGAGACGACCGTGACGTCGTAGCCCTCGGCCTGGAGGTTGCGTGCGACCGCGAGGATCCGCGAATCGTTGTCCCCCAGCCGGAAGCCCGCGGGCAGGACGCTCTGGTCGGAGTGGTTGAGCTCGACGCGCAGGGTGCCGCCCAGATCGCCCAGCGGGATGGGTGCGTCGAGGCGACCGTGGAGCACCCGGAACTCGTCGAGCAGCCGCAGGGCCTGACGGGCGAAGTAGCCGAGTTCGGGATGGTGCCTCTTTGCCTCCAGCTCGGTGATCACCACGATCGGGAGCACGACCTCGTGCTCGTCGAATCGGGAGATCGCGTTGGGGTCTGCCAGCAGGACGCTGGTGTCGAGGACGTAGGTCCGCCTGTCGGGCAGGCGGCTCTTTGTGCTGGTCACCACGGAAGGACGTACCCCCTCGGAAGAGGTCGGGCCATGAAGACCGGACCGGTCATCGGCACCCCTGCGCGGGCCGACTTCCGGCCCTCCACTCCGTCCGTGCGAACCGCACGTGCGTCCTGGTGCAAAGGGCCTCCCGGGCGGACGACCCCATGCCGTCCGCTGAGACTCGACACCCGTGGATCGGGCGTCGACCTGCAAGGGATATTCCCCGAATGGGTCCAGCCATGCCATGGCATATGACGGACGCTCGGTGAATCCCTGGTGAAGGCCTCGCGCGGAGGGTCCCGGGGGACGGGCAGGGCGTACGGGAACACGGGTACGGCGCGCCACGGAGGAGTCCGGGCGCGCCGCGAGGTGCCGAAGGGGCGTCAGAAAACCGCAGGTCAGGCGCCGTAAGGGGGCCTGCCGGGCGGAGTCAGCTGCCGTAGCGCCGGTGGCGGGCGGCGTAGTCGCGCAGGGCGCGCAGGAAGTCGACCTTGCGGAAGGCCGGCCAGAAGACCTCGCAGAAGTAGTACTCGGAGTGCGCGCTCTGCCACAGCATGAATCCGGACAGCCGCTGCTCTCCGCTGGTGCGGATCACCAGGTCCGGGTCGGGCTGGCCGCGCGTGTAGAGGTGCTCCGCGATGTGCTCGATGTCGAGGATCTCGGCGAGCTCCTCGAAGGAGGTGCCCTTCGAGGCGTGCTCCAGCAGGAGCGAGCGGACCGCGTCGGCGATCTCCTGGCGGCCGCCGTAGCCGACGGCGACGTTGACGAGTATCCCGTCGACGTCGCGGGTGGCCTCCTCGGCCTCCTTCAGGACGGTCTGGGTCCCGGCGGGCAGGATGTCGAGGTTGCCGACGTGGTGGACGCGCCAGCGGCCGTCGGCGGCGAGGCCCCGGACGGTGTTCTCGATGATGTTGAGCAACGGGCGGAGCTCGACCTCGGGCCGGTCCAGGTTGTCCGTGGAGAGCATCCACAGGGTGACGACCTCGACGTCCGTCTCGGTGCACCAGCCCAGCATCTCGGAGATCTTGTCGGCGCCGGCCTGGTGGCCCTGCACCGTCGTGCCTCCGGAGGCCTTGGCCCAGCGCCGGTTCCCGTCGAGAATCACACCGATGTGCTTGGGCGTCTCGTCATGGTCGATGCGGCCTTCCACCCGGCGTGCGTAGAGCCTGTACACAGGACGGCGTACCAGGTCGCGCAGCTTCACGATCTTCCAGCCCCTCCGAGCGATACCCCCGTGCGGAATGCGGTGGTCCCCCCCCAAGTCCACAGACCGCCACATTACTGCGCGACGGGATCCCGCATCCAACTCGGTCCTGTCACAAGTCCGTGATAGGGAGGACAACGTGACTGAAAACAATCCCTATCGGGCAGAGCCCTCGCGCTACGACTCCATGGAGTACCGGCGCACCGGCCGCAGCGGACTCAAGCTCCCCGCGATCTCCCTCGGCCTCTGGCACAACTTCGGCGACGACGCGTCCCTCGGGTCCCAGCGGGCGATCCTGCGCCGGGCCTTCGACCTCGGCGTCACCCACTTCGACCTGGCGAACAACTACGGCCCGCCCCCCGGCTCGGCCGAGCTGAACTTCGGCAAGATCTTCGCGCAGGACTTCGCGTCCCACCGCGAGGAGCTGGTCCTCTCCACCAAGGCCGGCTACCTCATGCACGAGGGGCCGTACGGCGAGTGGGGCAGCCGCAAGTACCTGCTCGGCTCGCTGGACGCCTCGCTGAAGCGGATGGGCGTCGACTACGTCGACATCTTCTACTCGCACCGCTTCGATCCGGACACGCCGCTCGAGGAGACCATGGGCGCGCTGGCGTCCGCGGTCCAGCAGGGCAAGGCGCTCTACGTGGGCGTGTCCTCGTACACCGCGGAGCAGACGGCCGAGGCGGCCCGGCTGCTGCGGGAGATGGGCGTGCGCCCCCTCATCCACCAGCCCTCGTACTCCATGATCAACCGCTGGACGGAGGAGGACGGCCTGCTCGACACCCTGGAGGAGGCCGGCATGGGCTGCATCTCCTTCGTGCCGCTCGCGCAGGGGCTGCTGACCGGGAAGTACCTCAAGGGCATCCCGGAGGGCTCACGGGCCACCCAGGGCAAGTCCCTCAACCCGGACCTGCTGTCGGACGAGGTCGTGCGCCGGCTGAACGGGCTGAACGAGATCGCTGCGCGGCGCGGGCAGACGCTGGCCCAGCTCGCACTGAACTGGGTGCTGCGGGACGAGCGGATGACCTCGGCGCTGATCGGCGCGTCGAGCGTGAAGCAGCTCGAGGAAAACGTGGCTTCCCTGTCCGGCGCACCGCTGTCGGAGCAGGAGCTGAAGGAGATCGACTCCTTCGCGGTGTCCACCCCCGGCGCCAACATCTGGGCCCAGCGGGGCTGACCTGCGCCTTTGCCCGGCACTGTGCGGGGACAAAAAACGGGCCGGTCCGTGGGGGGGATACGGACCGGCCCGAGGGGGGGGGTTCCACCATAACCCTTCGTAAAGCGTGCTGCGCGCATCACCGCGACACGATTACGCTCCGGAGCCGTCCGGGAGCACTGCGCAGAGCCGAAACGGCCCCACAGCCCTTGCGGGGCCCGGCGGGAGCCCGTACGGACCAACTTCCCACCGTCCCTCCCCAGGGGGACCCCGACGGGTGCGCCGGCTTGACGCCGAAGCCCGGACCGCGGGGTGGGTCGGACCCTAGGGTGGGCCGCATGGGGAACAGGGAACGGTGGCGGGACGGCGCGGCCACGCTCTACATGGAACGGGGGCCGGAGCCCCTGGAGGTGGCCGCGGAGGTGGCCGCGGGGGTGGCCGCGGAGGTGCCCGTGGAGGTGCCCCTGGAGGTGGCCGCCTCCTACCGGGCCCGCACGCGGGGCCTGCTCGGGCGGGACGGGATCGAGGGGGCGATGCTCCTGACCCCGGCCTCGAGCGTGCACACCTTCCGGATGCGCTTCGCCATCGACGTGGCCCACCTCGACCGCCGGCTCACCGTCATCGCGCTGACCACCATGGTCCCGGGCCGGCTCGGCCTCCCCCGGCTGCGCGCCCGCCACGTCCTGGAGGCCGAGGCCGGAGCCATGGCCGCCTGGGGCCTGCGCGTCGGCTCCCCGCTCCGGGTCCGTCTCACCACCGGCTAGGCGCCACCCTGCACCGGCGGTAGGTTGGGGCGGTTGAGCTGGGGTGGCAGGGGAGCGGCATGACCGAGAACGCGCGCATCAAAGCGCTGGAGCAGATCATGCCGGCGACCCACGGAGCCGACGAGGACATCGACTGGCAGGCGGCCGAGGCCGTCTGGGGCAGCCGTTTCCCCGCCGATTTCATCGCCTTCATGGGCCGCTTCGGCGCGGGCTCGATCAACGGCGAGGCGAGCGTGCTGCTGCCGCTGCCCAAGCCCGGGCTCCAGTGGGACCCGGCCCAGATGGCGGAGGAGACGGCCAACGCCCGCCAGGTCTGGGAGGCGGAGGGCGGCCGGGCCGCCTTCGACGTGGACCCGGAGTCGATCCTCGCCTGGGGCGTCACCGGCGGCTCCGACATCCTCTGCTGGCTGACGACCGACCCCGACCCCGACCGCTGGCCCGTTCTGGTGGTCGGCCGGCACACCGCCGACTCCTTCGCGGTGTACCCGTACGGCATGGCCGAGTTCCTCTACCTGCTGTGCAACGACGAGTTCGACGTGAGCCCGGTCAGCATCACCTTCTGGGACGGCGGCCACCTCAGCTTCGTGCACTGGCAGAAGGCCCAGCGCCGCTGGCAGGAGGGGCGCAACCCCGAAACGGGCGAGCCCGATCCGTACGCGGGCGACTTCGCGGACTGAGAACCGCCCGCTCGCGCCCCGACCCCCCTCCCACCCGTTTCCACCCGTTCCGCGCCACTCCATGGCCGGAAACGGGCGTTTCGGCATGTCTACGCGCGTCCGAATTGTTGATCACATATCGGAAAACACCATTCCGAAATGCCGCAGTTGGAGCATTGACCACAAGTGCCGCCCCAATGGAACCAACCACCCTTCCTCAGGAGAGAATTCCGGCCAACGGGCCACTGAGGGACACCACAGCCCGGAGTAACTCATAAGTAATAACGGGACTCAAAAGAAAATCAGAGGAATCCACCCGTGCGACGAAGAATCTTCAGCGCGGCCGCCACCACGGTCGTGCTCGGTCTGCTGATACCGCTGGCCGGCTGCGGCAGCTCCGGCGGAAGCGCTGATGACGGCGGTACCCTCCGCCTCGTCGCCGCCGAATACGGGGACAACCCGGCAACCAGTTCCAAGGCTTTCTGGGACAAGGTGACGGCTGATTTCACCGCCGCGAACCCCGACATCAAGGTCCAGGTCCAGCTCCTGCCGTGGGCCGACATCGACCGCGAAGTCTCCCGCATGGTCAAGTCCGGCAACGCCCCGGACATGGCGCTCATGGGCGGCTACTCGGACTTCGCGGCGCAGGGCAAGCTCTATTCCGCGCCCGAGCTCCTCTCGGTCACCGCCGAGGCGAACTTCCTCCAGCCCCTCTCCGACGCCGGTTCCGTCCACAACACCCTCTACGGCCTGCCCTTCGTGGCGAGCAGCCGCCTCCTCTTCTACAACGAGGAGCTGCTCACCGCCGCCGGGGTCATCCCGAAGGACGCCAAGAACGGCTGGCAGCCCAAGACCTGGTCGGACCTGAAGGCCGCGGCCACGGCGCTCAAGGCCAAGGGCGTGAAGACCCCGCTCGCCCTGCCCCTGGGCCCGGAAGAGGCGCACGCCGAGGCGATGATCTGGGAGCTCAGCAACGGCGGTGGCTACGCCGACAGCAGCGGCAACTACAGCCTGGCCTCCGACCAGAACATCGCGACCTTCAAGTGGATCAAGCAGCACCTGGTCGATCCCGGTCTGCTCGGCCCCACTCCCCCGTCGCAGCTCAACCGCGCCGACGCCTTCGGCGCTTTCACCCGCGGCGAGGTCGGCATGCTCAACGGCTACCCGCAGCTCGCGCACGAGGCGCGCGCCAAGGGGATCACGGTCGGCGCCGTCGCGATGCCCGTCTCGGACACACTGGGCTCCGGGGAGGTCCCGCCGAACGTGGGCGTGGCCGACTGGATGATGGCCTTCAAGCAGAACGGCCACCGCGACGAGATCGGCAAGTTCCTCGACTTCGTCTACCGGGACAAGAACCTGGCGGACTTCGCCGGCCGCTACCACCTGCTGCCGTCCACCGTCTCGGCTTCCCGCACGCTGGCCGGGTCCTCGGGCATGGACAAGAACGACCAGCAGTTCCTGAACGCCCTGCGCGGCGCGCAGCTGTACCCGGTCAACGACCCGTCCTGGGTGGTGATCAGCGACACCATCAAGCGCAACATCGGCCGCGCCGTGGACCCTTCCGGCGACCCGAAGACCGTCCTGGAGGAGATCGCCGCCAAGGCGAACGACGCCAAGAAGGGGCGCTGACACAGCGCTCTGGCGACACGGTGCCCTGCCGACACGGCGCCCTGCCGACGCAGCGCCCTGCTGACGCCGAAGGACCCCCGAACGCCCCTGTCGAAAGGGACCTTCGCCCCCTGCCGCACCCCACCCCGGGCGGCATCATGGCTGGTACGGCTTTGATCCAAGGCCGAGGCCCAGTCGCCCGCGAGCGCCCACAAGGCGCGCGGGGCGGCCGGCCCACCTCCTCCGGGAGGCCCCACTCGGCTCGATCAGCTCGCGCCCTGATTCTTCGGCGTGAACGCCGTGCGGTACTGCTCGCAGCTGGAGTCCCACGGCAGGGACCCGGTGAGGGTGCCGTAGCCGGTGCGGGTGACCGACCATTCCACCGTGTAAGTACCGGTGTCACACTTGATGCGCTTGCCGCCCGGAACCTTCGTACGGCCCGTCGCGGGCCGGTTCTCGAGCTCCTGGTGCACCCGCGCCACCTCGGAGCGCCGGGCATCGCGCAGAACGGCGTGCAGGACGAGCGCCTGCTTGCCGTCCTTCGTCGTCAGCACCTTCTTGACCCCCTGCGAATCCGCCACGGACCACGCGAACTCGTACCCGGGCTCCCAGGCCAGGGTCTTGGGGTCGCCGACCTTGCGCTCGTACTCCTCGGCGCCCTTGGGGCCGGGGCGGGTGATCGTCTTGTACTGGATGGAGGGGTGGAAGCGGAACTGCGCCTCCACCTTGTGCATGTCGTCCTTGGTCCACATCGACTTCATCGACTTCTCCCCTCCGCTCGGATCCTGGAGGTACGCCGCGCCGTCCGCGGCGGTGGCCGCGCCCGAGAGGGCCGGGGCGAGGGCCGCCGCGGCGGCGGCGAGGACGAGGGCGGCGGTGCGGGTGCGGTTCATGCCCGGACCAACGGGACCCTCCGGCGGGCCGGAACGACGCCGGGCGCCCTTTCACCCGTACGGGATCCGGCCGGGCGGTGGTGGACGAGTGTTACGCCTGACCGGTTTCGAAGCGGCTGATGCGGCCGCCGCCGGGGGCGATGACGAACCGCCAGGAGGTGCGCATCTCGCCCCAGGTGTCGTTGCGGTAGCCGACGGTCAGGGTGCGGCCGCCGTCGGACTCGGACTGGACGTCCATGGGGCCGCCGGAGTCGAAGATCTCCCGGTCGATCCACTCGTGGAGGTCGCGCTCCGTTCCGTCGTCGGACGGCGTGTCAGGCGCTGGGGCCGGTGACCACCGGGAAGCCGGTGGGCCGGCCCTGTTCCTTCAGCCAGGCGAGGACCTGGTCGAGGGCTTCGACGCTCTGGGTGCGGTCGCCGCCGCCGTCGTGGAAGAGGACGGTCGGACCGTTGCCGATCTCGGCCTTGACCGTGCCCACGATCGCGGCCGCGCCGGGCTTGCTGAAGTCCTTGGTGTCGATGTTCCAGCCGAGCGGGCGCATGCCGTTGGCGGCGGCCAGGGCCCGGCTCTCGGGGGTGAACGCGCCGCCGGGGGCCCGGTAGTACTCCACCTTGGCGCCGCCGCCCGCGGCGTCCTCGATCTGCTTCTTCGCGTCGAGGATCTGCTGCTGCTGGTAGGCCAGGGGCTTCTTGTCCATCCCCGTGTTGTGGTCCATGGTGTGGTCGCAGAGCCGGTGGCCGCCGGCGACGACCTTCTTGACCACGTCGGGGTGGTCCTTGGCCTGCGGTCCGATCATGCAGAAGACCGCCTTCACGTCGTACTTCTTCAGTACGTCCAGCACCTTCGGGGTCCACTGGGGGTCGGGCCCGTCGTCGATGGTGATGTTGACCGCGTTGCCGCCGCTCTCCGACGCGTGGGCTATGCCGTCGGGGACCTGCCCGCCCGGCTTCCCCGGCGCCTGGGGCTCGGCATCCCCCTTCGCGGGGTCGTCGGTCTGCCGGGAGACGTTCTGGTGGTTGGTGTCGTGGCCCGGGTCGACGAGCGCCGTCACCCCCCATGCGGTCGCGGCCACCGCCGCCACCGCTCCAACGACGGCGATCCGTGCCTTCGTACCCCGCATCTGCGTGCGCGTCATGAACCCCATCTGGTGTCTCAACTCCCCATATCCACGTCCGCCGTGTGACCTCGCACTGGTCAGGACGTCGGGCGGGGATGCGGGGTTCCAGCCGAATGGCCCATAAATTCCGGGTTGTAGGACTTTGGTCCTTCATCGTCCCGAATTCCGTCCCGACCGAAACCGAGGACGATCGGACCTGCCTCATACCGGACATCTCGACCCCAAGGCCCGGGCTCGAGCCGGAGGTTCGCCTACTCATGCGCAAGGCGGCAAGCACTTCCTGATCGCCCCGTCGGTGACGGCATGCCGGAGCGGTTGGGCAAGGCCCCGCGCAGCGGCCCACCGCCCGGCCGCAGCCGACCCCCCGCGTGTCCCGCCCAGGGCGTGCAGATGGGCCCGGCCCGGAGGATCCGTAGATCCACCGAGCCGGGCCCACCACACCCACGCGCGAGCAACTCAGTGCACGACGGCCGCCTCCGGCGCCACCTCGGACTTCGCCGATCCGCCGCCACCGGACGCCCCGGCCGGCCCGGCGCCCCGCAGGGGGACCTCCTTGACGAACCAGGCGGCCGCGAAGCCCAGTACCGCGATGCCCGCACCCAGCAGGAACGCCGAGTGCGTACCGGCGGCCACCGCGTGCTGGTAGGCGTCCCGGACGACCTCCGGAAGCTTCGCCAGGCTCGCCGCGTCGAGCTGGGCCGAGCCCGCCTTGGCCGCCGCCTCCGGACCGAGCCGGTCGGTCATGGTGCTGGTGACCTGGCTGGTGAACAGGGAGCCCATCAGGGCCACGCCGAAGGAGCCGCCGAGCGTACGGAACAGGGTCGCCGAGGAGGACGCGACGCCCATGTCCTTCATCTCGACGCTGTTCTGCGCGACCAGCATCGTGATCTGCATCAGGAAGCCGAGACCGGCGCCGAGGACGGCCATGTACACACCGGACATCAGGCGGCTCGTCCCGGTGTCCATGGTGGCGAGCAGGAAGAGCCCGACGACCATGAGCCCGCCGCCGATGATCGGGAAGATCTTGTACTTGCCGCTGCTGGTGGTGATCCGGCCCGCGACGAGCGAGACGACCATCATCGAGAGCAGCATCGGCAGGAGCAGCAGGCCGGAGTTGGTGGCCGAGGCGCCCTGGACCGACTGCTGGAAGAGCGGCAGGTACAGCACGCCGCCGAACATCGCGAAGCCGACCAGGAAGCCGATCACGGACATGAGGGCGAAGTTGCGGCTGCGGAAGATGTGCAGCGGCATGACCGGGTCGGCGGCCTTGGTCTCGGCGTAGAGGAACCCGGCGATGGAGGCGATGCCGACGGCGATCAGGCCGATGATCTCGGCGGAGCTCCAGGCGTACTCGGTGCCGCCCCAGGTGGTGACCAGGACGGTGGAGGTGATTCCGATGGTCAGCAGTGCCGCGCCGAGGTAGTCGATCTTGGGGCGTTCCCCGTGGGTCTTCTTCGGGAGGTGCAGCACCGCGGTGACCATGGCCAGGGCCACGGCGCCGAGCGGGAGGTTGATGTAGAAGGACCAGCGCCAGCCCATGTGGTCGGTGATGGTGCCGCCGACCAGCGGGCCGCCGATCATGGCGAGGGCCATCACGCCGGCCATCATGCCCTGGTACTTGCCGCGCTCGCGGGGCGGGATCAGGTCGCCGATGATCGCCATGACGCCGACCATCAGACCACCGGCGCCGAGGCCCTGGATCGCGCGGAAGCCGATGAGCTGGCCCATGTCCTGGGCCATGCCGCTGAGCGCGGAGCCGACCAGGAAGATGACGATCGAGGTGAGGAAGGAGCCCTTCCGCCCGTACATGTCGCCGATCTTGCCCCAGATGGGAGTGGAGGCGGCGGTGGCCAGGGTGTAGGCGGTGACGACCCACGAGAGGTGTTCCAGGCCGCCGAGCTCGCCGACGATCGTGGGCATGGCCGTGCCGATGATCATGTTGTCGAGCATGGCCAGCAGCATCGCGATCATGAGCGCCATCAAGACGACCCGCACGCTGCGCGGCTTCACCTCCTCCGAGGTGTCCGTCTTGATCTTGTTCTCCACCATGTTCCACTCCCCTGGCGCATGCGCACCGGCCCTGGGACTTACTTGCCGACCGGCTAGTTCACTACACTGGGGAAGGTAGACCCGTAACTAGCCGGGCGTCAAGTAAGTAAGTCAGGGGAGAGTCATGTCCAGCAGCAGTCCGCAGCAGCGCCGCGGCGATACGCGGCAGCGCATCCAGGACGTCGCACTGGAACTCTTCGCCGAGCAGGGGTACGAGAAGACGTCGCTGCGGGAGATCGCGGAGCGGCTCGGGGTCACGAAGGCGGCGCTGTACTACCACTTCAAGACCAAGGAAGACATCATCATCAGCCTGTTCGAGGACCTGACGCGGCCCATCGACGAGCTGATCCAGTGGGCGGAGGAGCAGCCGCGCACGCTGGAGATGAAGCGTGAGGTCCTGCGCCGCTACAGCGAGGCGATGGCCGGCGGCGCCTCGCTGTACCGCTTCATGCAGGAGAACCAGGCCTCACTGCGGGAACTGACCATCGGCGAGACGGTGAAGAAGCGGCTCTTCGCCCTGGTGGAACTGCTCCGGACCGGCCAGGAGGACGCCCCACTGGCCGATCAAGTGCGGTGCGTGAGCGCCCTGTTCACGCTGCACGCGGGAATGATGTTCCTCCAGCACGTGGAGGGCGACCCGGAGGAGACCCGCCAGGCCGCCCTGGAGGTCGCGACGGACCTGATCACCCAGGCCCACGGGCAGGCGTAGCCCCTCCCCCGGGCCACCTCGGACCCGCCTCGGACCCACCTCAGCCCCCCTCGGCCCCTTCCCGGGCCCCTTCGTTCACTCGATCGAACGAATGCAACCCCGGATGGTTACTCTCCGTAGTCATGTCGGCTACTTTTGGTGATGCGCGCTGCGGAACGACCGTGGCGCCCGAGCCGAAGGGACCGCCGTCATGATGCGTCTCGCCCTCACCACCGTCGCCGCCGCGGCAGCCGTCTTCGCCACCGCGCTCGCGCCGCAGGCGCCCGCCCCGGCCGCTCCTCTCTCCTACGTCGCCCTCGGGGACTCGTACAGCGCCGCCTCCTTCGTGCGCCCCTGGAACACCGACGGATGCGGCCGCTCCGAGCAGGACTATCCGCACCAGGCCGCGCGGCGGCTGAAGGTGAAGCTCACCGATGTCACCTGCTCCGCCGCGGAGGTCAGAGCGGGTCTACTGGGCCCGCAGTCCGAGCTGAAGGGGCCACCATCCGTGCCGCCACCGGGCGGATGGGCCGCCAAACCGGCGCAGATCAAGGCCGTTACGGCAGCCGCCGATCTGGTCACGGTCGGCGCCGGCGGCAACTCCGTGGGCTTCGCCGAGATCGTCGAGGCCTGCGTGAAGCGGGGCCTGGCCACTTTCGGTACGGGCTCCCCGTGCGCCGATCACTACGCGCGGGGCAGGGGCGCCGCGGGGCTCGACGCCCGGTTCACCGCGCTGGAAGCCGATTTCGCGGCCCTGTTGAAGGAGATTCGCACGCGCGCACCGCGCGCCGGGGTGGCGGTCGTCGGGTATCCGGCCGTCGTGGACAGCTCCGCGGGCTGCGGGTGGGGGTCCTGGCACCAGCTCGGAACCGTCGCCAAGGGAGACATGCCCTGGCTCGACTCCGTGGAGCGCCGGCTCAACACCCTCCTACGGGAACAGGCCCGCCGGAGCGGCGCGGTGTACGTGGACACGTACTCCTCCAGCACCGGGCACGGGGTGTGCGCGGGCGCCGAGCAGCGCTGGATGTACGGGATCAAGGACAGTCTGACCGGGCCGGGCGAGCAGAGCGATCCGCCCTCCGAGCTCTGCCGCTCCATCCCTGCCCGGGGCGAGGCCTGCACCGTGCTGCACCCGAACCTCCGCGGAGCCACCCACCAGGCGGACCGCGTCACCGAGGCCCTCACCGCGCTGGGGGCGTCCAGGACCTGACATTCAAAACCCGACATTCAGTACGCTGGCCGACATGTTGCTCACCGGAAAGACCGCCGTCGTCACCGGGGCCAAGCAGGGGCTCGGACTTGCCATCGCGGAGCGCTTCGCGAAGGAGGGGGCGCGCGTCGTCCTCGCGGACGTCCTGGACGCGACGCGGGAGGCGGCGGAGCTCGGCGGGTGTTTCGTCCGCACCGATGTGAGCGAGGAGACCGAGGTCGCCGCCCTGATCGCGCACACCGTCGCGGAGCACGGCGGGGTGGACGTCCTGGTCAACAATGCCGGGATCGAGTTCGCCAAGACCATCCTCGACACCACCGTCGAGGAGTGGGACCGGCTGATGTCGGTGAACATGCGCGGGGTGTTCCTCTGCTCCAAGCACGCCGTCCCGGCCATGACCGCCGGGGGCGGCGGGGTCATCGTCAATCTGGCGTCCGAGCTCGGTGTGGTCGGTGACGCGGGCGTGGCGGCGTACTGCGCCTCCAAGGGCGGGGTGATCCAGCTGACCAAGGCGACGGCCATCGACCACGCGAAGGCCGGCATCCGCATCAACGCTCTCTGCCCGGGACCGATTTCGACGGAGCTGCTGGAGGGGGTCTTCCTCTCCAGCCCGGACCCGGAGGCCATGCGCGCGGACTTCGAGGCACGCACCCTCCTCGGACGGCTCGGCCGCCCGGACGAGGTGGCCTCCGCGGCCCTGTTCCTGGCCTCGGACATGTCCTCCAACATGACCGGTGCCAGCCTCGTCCTCGACGGCGGCTGGACCACCCGCTGACGGCGGGCCGGATCGGGCTCAGGAGCCCGCCGCGGCCGCGGCCCGCGCTTCCAGCCCGTCTGCCCGGCCCGTCAGCTCGGTCGCGTCGGCGTCCCAGGTCGGGCCGTATGCGTAGAGGCGCGGTGGAACCGATCCACCGGCATCCCGTACGGTCGGTCCGTGATGATCACATCGGGCGAACCGCGCAACCTCGGCCGTCCCGCCCCCGAGGCGCGGTTGCGCTTCGGGACGGAACTGCATGAGCTCGGCGGCGGGCCGCGGCGCCGCTTGCTCATGGTCGACGACGAGCCTGCCTTCGAGCTCAGCTTCTACTGCGGAACGTGCCCGTTCCTGTTCCGCCGGTTGGAGACCGCGGGCGAGAAGTTGTCCCTGGAGAGCGTGCAGGAACGGCTCACCGGCGCACTGGACGATCCGGACGACGGCGGCGTGATCGAGGCGTTCGGTGCGTTGCTGCCGGAGGGCGAGTACCTTCCGCTGCTCTTGAGCGTGGAACCACGGCTGATCATCCCCGGTGGGGAAGGTGACTACTTCAGCGGCGAACAGGTCACCTCGTGGGGGATCAATCAGTTCTGGGGCCTCCCCGAATACCCGCACACCCCGTACTACCGGACCTTCGAGACCGCCGTCGACGCGGACGCCCACCTCTACGAGTTCGTCGTGCCCATGGTTCCCCCGACGTTGAACGACAGGGAGCGCGTCGAGGAGTACGTCGCGCTCATGGAGCAGGGAACGGTCCCCACGGCGGTGGCGATCTCCACGCTGGACGTGTGTCAGCCCGCCATCAGCTTCGGAGATGACCCCTCCGTGCACTGGGGCCTGACCCACTTCCTCCTCGACGGCCACCACAAACTGGAGGCTGCCGCCGCAGCCGGCCGGCCGGTGCGGCTCCTCTCGCTCCTGGCCCTGGGCGAGAGCCTGGCCGGAGCGGAGGACTCCGCCCGACTGCCGGCCCTGCGCGCCCGACCCCGCTCGGCCCGGATCAGCTCGCCTTCGGCGACGCGTTGATCCGGGGTGTCGCCCGGCTCGTTGGTCAGCGAACGAGCGGATCCTCCTGCAGAGCCTTCAAGGAGAGCGTGACCTGTCCGGAGCGCGTGTCGGCAATGATCACCTCAGCGGTGATCCGTCGGCCGGCTTCGGCCGCCTCGGAGGGGTGGCTGATCCAACCCCACGTCAGGTCCGGCACCCGGATGAAGCCGGTGCAGAGGCCGTCCGGTTCGCCGTCGACGTGGACGAAGACCCCGAAGTCGTGCACCGCGGACACCGTCCCGGTCACGACCTGCCCCGGTTCGAACGCGAGGAGGAAGGCCCGCAGGGCCGGGATCTCGCACGCCCTGGCGGAGAGGTGCAGCTGATCGCGCCAGCGTCCGGTCTCTTCGGCCTCGACCTCCTGGCCGACCTCGAACAGCTCGGAAGGATGCTCCGTCCAGCGCATCGACGCCTCGTGGTGAGGAATCCGCGCGATCTCGGCTTCTCCGTCTTCGACTCCAACGACCTGCACCAGGACGTCCGTTCCGTCGAACCCGGTGACCTTCACCGTCCTCACGACGCCCGTCCGGAGCTGGTCGATCAAGGACTGCATACGAGGATCACGGGTCGGCTCGGACATGGAGGTCAGGCTAGTCGGCGCCGGCCGCACGTCTTGGCTCGTTTCCTTACGGTTCGACCTCGCGCGACGCCCCGAGGGTCAGGTCGCGGTGGGGATGTGGCAGCTGACGGGACACAGCGCGCGCCCATGCTCCTCGTACAGCCTGGCGAGTCTGTCTTCTGACGGTGCTGCGCCCGTGTCGGCGGCTGTCGCTCCTGCCGCAGGCCGTGGGCGAACCAGCAGGGAAACGGCCTCGAAGGCGGTTGGTGATCCGCTCGCCTTACGTCCGAGGTAATCGTCTCGGCGTGCCCACGCCGGCAAGGTTGGTGATCTCTTCGCGTCGCAGGACGCGGACCAAGACGGAGAGGTCAGCCATGTCCCTAGCCACACCTCCGAACACGCTCACTGTGGTTGAGGAGTTGCTGCGCAGAATCGGCGCGGGCAACCCCGAGCGCATCGCCGAGCTGTACGCCGAGCAGGGTGATTGGAAGCTCGACTGGCCGGAGGCCGAGCACGGCCGTACTGCCACGCCGTGGATCCGTCACCGGTCCACCCGGGCCGACGCGGTCGCCCACTATCGCGAGCTTGCCGAGCACCACGTGCCGGAGCACGTGGCGACCGAGGTCGAGCGCATCCTCGTCGACGGAAACGACGCGGTCGTGCTGGGTGAGATTCGTCAGACCGCCCGGCCCACCGGACGGGCCTACAAGGCGCGGTTCGCTCTGCATCTCACCGTCGTGGACGGCCTTGTCACCCGGCACCACGTCTACGAGGACAGCCTGGCCGTCGCCCAAGCATTCGAAGCGCAGGAAGCGCAGGAAGCGAAGGACGCCAAGGATCAGTGAGCCCGAGATCATTCATTGCTCGAGATCCGCTTCGATGCACGGCCTAGCGGGGCTCCCGGGACTCCCGCCAGCGGGTGAGTTCGGCTTCTACGTCGAATTCCTTGAGGTTCAGCGGAGGGCCGGGCGGGGGCCTGCGCAGGGTCGCGCGGATCTTGTCGTTGATCTCCGTGAGGAGGGCGCGGACCTGGCGTTCGGTGCGGGCGGCCTTGACCGCCTCCCGGGCGTCCTCCGCCTCCTTGCGCAGCGCGAGCGCCGGCGGGAGGACCGCGAAGCCCTCGCGGTGCAGTTTGCCCTTGATCCACCACAGCTCGTCGTACGGGGCGTCGAGCGAGGCCAGCGGCTTGCCGAAGCCGGGCAGTTCCGCGAAGTCCCCGCGCTCCCCCGCCTGTCTGATCTGGCGGTCCACGAAGGATTCGAAGCTGACACCAGGCGGTTTGCGCTCGGTCACGTTGCCTCCCAAGGGGTCCCCGCCAGCATAACTCCGGCCTGACATCGGCCTCAGAGACGGCGGTCCGACTCCTTGATCGGGATGTCGTTGATGCTGGCCTCGCGGCGGCGCATCAGGCCCGCGGCGTCGAACTCCCACTGCTCGTTGCCGTGGCTGCGCCACCACTGGCCGCTCGCGTCGTGCCACTCGTACTCGAAGCGCACGGAGATGCGGTTGTCGGTGTACGCCCACAGCTCCTTGCGCAGCCGGTACTCCAGCTCGCGCTCCCACTTGTCGGCGAGGAAGGCGCGGATTTCGTCGCGCCCGTTCAGGAAGCGGTCGCGGTTCCGCCAGGCGGAGTCCTCGGTGTAGGCGAGGGCGACGCGTTCGGGGTCGCGGCTGTTCCAGGCGTCCTCGGCGGCCTGCACCTTGGCGCGGGCGGACTCCTCAGTGAAGGGCGGCAACGGCGGTCGCAGGGAGGAAGGAGAGGAAGGAGAGGAAGGAGCGGCAGTCACGAGGGCACCTCTCGGCGTCAGCTGGACGTGGATGAGAACGGCCGTTCTCATCGCTGCCTCGAGAGTAGAGAACGGCCGTTCTCGACGCAAGGGATTCTGGTCTACGCTGCTGTCATGCCCACAGCCCCCGCCCCGATGAACGACGAAGAGGCCCGCACGCGCCTGCTGGACGCCGCGGAGGCGCTGTTCTACGCCGAAGGCATCCAGGCCGTGGGCATGGACCGCATCCGCACCGAGTCGGGCATCCCGCTCAAGCGGCTCTACCGCCTCTACCCGTCCAAGGAATCCCTGGTCACCGCCTATCTGGAGCGCCGCGACCGGCGCTGGATGGCGAGCCTGAGCGCAGCGGTCGCCGCAGGGCGGGCCGACCCGGTCGGGGCGGTCTTCGAGTGGCTCGCGCAGTGGTTCTCGGAGCCGGACTTCCGCGGCTGCGCGTTCCTGAACGCGTACGGGGAGCTGGGCGCGGGTCCCGCCGGAGTGCTGGACGTCGTACGCCGTCACAAGGCGGAGCTACGGGCGCTGCTGGCCGGCATCGCCGGGCCGGGCCGGGAGGGTCTGGCGGAGCAGTTGCTGCTGCTGGTCGAGGGGGCGACGGTGGTCGCGGCCCTGGAACCGGGCCCGGGGGCGGCGGTGCGGGCGCGCGAGGCGGCGTACGTCCTGATGCAGGTGGGCGGAGGGATTCACGCGGCTGCCGAGTGACCGGTTACGCGTCGTACACAACCAGGTTGCATTGTCAGCTTTTAACTGGTGTTGGGACTTTTGTCCACCGGAAGACCGCATTCGGCGGTCGCCCTCCGGTTCCGTCGCTTTTCCTCGCGGAGGAAACACCCTTGTCTGCTTCCCGCTGCACGTCGGCCGCCCTGGTCGTCGCGGCCGTCACCGCGACCTGCCTGCTGCCGGCCGTGCCGGCTTTCGCCGCCGGCTCGCCGCACATCCGGTTCTCCCAGCCGTACGTCCCCTCGATCGCCGCCGGAAAGACCGGCCGTGTGGTGATCGTGGCGGAGACCAGCGGCGATCCGGCACACAGCAGCAGCTTCCGGATCACCGCGCCGGAGCGGACGACCTTCCCCGAGGCCCGCTTCTACTGGAACGGCGACCGCGCGGGCGCGCCCTGCACCCTCTCGGGCAACGCCCGCCAGCTGACCTGTGACGCCGGGACCCGGGCGGGCTTCGCCTTCCCGGCGCAGAGCGACACCCGGCTGGGCGTACTCGTACGGGTGGACGCGGACGCTCCCGAGGGAACGACCCTCGACGGCGGCGAGTGGGCGGCGGCCGGTGCCTCGCCCGGTCTGTACGCGGTGTCCACCCCGGTGACCGGGCCCAAGGGCGACGACGGGCACGACGGGCACGACGGGCACGACGGGAAGCCGGGCCACGACGGGAAGCCCGGCCACCACGGCCGCCCCGGCCCCAAGGGCGACAAGGGTGACCAGGGCGAGCGCGGCGAGAAGGGCGAGCGCGGGGACCGCGGCGACCGCGGCGAGAAGGGGGACCGCGGCGAGAAGGGCGACCACGGGCCGAAGGGTCCGCAGGGACCCAAGGGCGACAGGGGCCCCAAGGGCGACACCGGCCCCGCGGGCCCGAAGGGCGACCAGGGACCGGCCGGAGGCCCCCAGGGCCCGAAGGGCGACACCGGCCCCGCAGGCCCGAAGGGCGACCAGGGCAACGAGGGCCCGACGGGACCGGCCGGCGTACCCGGACCGGGCGGAGCGCAGGGCCCCAAGGGCGACACCGGCCCGGCCGGCGGACCCAAGGGCGACAAGGGCGACAAGGGCGACCGCGGTGACCGCGGCCCGGCCGGACCGACGGGAGCGCGCGGACCGGGCGGACCGAGGGGCGAGCAGGGCCCGAAGGGCGACCGCGGCCCCGGCGGACCGAAGGGCGAGCACGGCCCGAAGGGCCAGCAGGGTCCGAAGGGCGAGCGCGGACCGGGCGGACCCAGGGGCGAGCAGGGTCCGAAGGGCCCGAAGGGCGACCAGGGCAAGCCCGGAACGTGCAAGTGCGGCAAGGACCACGGCGGCAAGGACCACGGCGGTAAGGACCACGGCGGCAAGGGCGACAAGCCCGGCAAGCCGAAGGCCCGCATCGTCAGCGACAAGCTGCACGTCCGCACCGGCCCCGGCACCCAGTACAAGAAGACCGGCGTGATCAAGCACGGCACCGAGGTCCAGGTGCAGTGCAAGACCAACGGCACCGAGGTCGACGGCAACGCCATTTGGTACAAGCTCGCCGACGGCCGCGGCTGGATCGCCGCCCGCTACGCCGCGAACCTGAACCGCATCCCCACCTGCTGACCCGGCACCACCCACCCTTCGGTGCGCATCGAGGCCCCCGAGCCCCGATGCGCACCGAAGTCGTTTCCGCCCCCGTGGGAGACAGCTGCACGGACAACGAAATCCGCACCACCGATCCATTCGGACCGTCAATCCCCACCCTCAACAGGTAGTTGAACAAAAGAAACCGAAGAGTAGCCCTTGTGCCCCCACCGCCCCCGCGGGCAAGATCTAGCCCTTGTACGCGGTTCAGAAGGGCACAGCCAGTGGTGAGCAAAAGGGCCGGCAGCGACGGAGGCGGCCTGCGCGCCGGCACCCTGGGGACGTTCGACTCCATCGTGATGGCGGTCGCGGGCTGCGGGCCGGCGTACACCGTCGCCGCGACGATCCCGGCGCTCATCGCCACCGTCGGGGTCGCGAGTCCCGCCGTGCTCCTCTACTGCGCGATACCGATGATCGGCATCGCGCTGGCCTTCCGTCATCTGGGACGTCTCGACGTCAACGCCGGGGCGAGCTACGCCTGGGTGGCGCGCACCCTGCATCCCTTCCTCGGTTTCCTCAGCGGCTGGGCCCTGGTCGTCGCCGCGACGGCCTTCCTCGTGTCGGCCACCCTCCCGGCCGGCAGTGCCACGCTCGCCCTCTTCAGCCCGGACCTGGCCGCGGACACCGGCCTGGCCACGGCCGTCGGCGCCGGCTGGTTCCTGCTCATGGCGGGCGTGGTGGCGCTGGGCGCCCGGATCAGCCCGTACACCCGCCGCATCCTCACCGGCGTCCAGCTCGTGCTGCTCCTGGCCTTCGCCGTCGCCGCGCTGGCCAAGGACGGGAACGCGGCGGACTTCTCGCTCTCCTGGTTCGGCTTCGGCCACTTCGACGCCTCGCACAGCTTCGTCGCCGGTGCGCTGATCGCGGGCGTCAGCTACTGGGGCTGGGACGTCTCCAGCAATCTCAACGAGGAGACCCGCACCAGTCGCCGTTCCTTCGGCTTGGGCGGCCTGATCGGAGTCGCGCTGTCGTTCGCGGTCTTCGTCGTCTTCACCATCGCCACCAACATCCTCATCGGCGCGGACGCGGTACGGAACAACCCCGACGGCTTCCTCTCCGTGCTCGGCGACGCCGTCTGGCCGGGCTGGGGCGGCCGGCTGCTCGTCCTCGCCGTCGTGCTGTCCATGGTCGCCACCCTGGAGACGAGCCTGCTCCAGGCGACCCGCACGCTCTTCGCCATGGGCCGCGACCGCACCGTGCCCGCCGCGTTCGGCCGCATCCACCGCGACTGGCAGACGCCCTCCGTCGCCACCGCCACCGTGGCGGCCGTGGCGCTGCTCCTCGTCGCCGTCTCCGCCACGGCCGGCTCCGGCACGCAGTTCGTACGGGACGCCGTCAGCGCCATCGGCCTGCACATCGCCTTCTACTACGCCCTCGCCGGCCTGGCGGCCGTGGTGGCCCATCGCAAGGTGCTGTTCAGGTCCGTGGGCACCTTCGTCTTCGTCGGGGTGTGGCCGCTCGGCGGAGCCCTGTTCATGATCTGGATCTTCGCCATGTCGGTTCCGGAACTGACCGGCAGCGCCCTCGCCATCGGCCTCGGGGCGCTCGCACTGGGGCTGATCCCGATGACCTTCTCCCGGCTGCAGGGGGTCTCGTACTTCAGGCCCAGGCCGCTGGATCCCGAACAGGACGCCTTCTACGAGGAACAGGGCTCCGGACCGGTCCCCGGACCGGGCCTCGCGGCGGCCGAACGGCGGGACGACGTGCTCACCGACTTCTGACGCCACGCCGAGCACCGGCAGCGGCGCCTGCTGGTGCACGTGCACGCCGGCACCCGCGTCGTCGTCCACCCCCACCGATCCGAGGAAAGTCCATGGCACCCTGGCCGCGCCGCCGCCGTTCCGGAGCACCGGTCTACGACCAGGCGTTCGGCGACCGAAGCCTGGAGCAGTGCCGCCAGGACATGGTGATGGGCCGCTGGGAAGGGGCCCGCGACCTCCTGGCCGAGCACCCCCGCGACGACTGGGACCGGCGCGCGCACCGCATCCGGCTGCTCGCGGACGCGGCGGCGAGTCGGCGCACCGTGGACGTCTGGTACGCCGCCGACCCCAGCAGTCCGGACGCGGCCGTCCTGCGCGCGGAGACCGAGGTGATGCGGACGTTCGCCGCGGCGCGCAGCGGGGCGATGCCCGCGAACGACAGCCTGGACCAGGTGGCCGGCCTCTGTCTGCGGGCCGCCGAACTGGCACCCGAGGACCCGTACCCGTACGTCTCCCTCGTGACGCTGGCCAGGCTGTACGACCGCGGCGACCCGAACATGGGCCACTGGTGGAAGGAGCTCCGCGCCCGCGACCCCTACCACCGGGAAGGCCACCACCAGGCGCTGCGCTACCTGTCCCCGCGCTGGCACGGATCGAACGGCGAGGCCAACAACTTCGCCTGGGACGTGGCCGTCTACGCCCCGCCCGGTACACCGCTCGTGGTGCTGCCGCAGGTGGCGCGGGCGGAGCAGTACCGGCACCAGATGGAGGCGGAGGGGCGCACCGCGATCGGCCTGGCCTACCACTGGAGCGGGGACCGGGCGCGCTGGGACCTGCGCAACGCGCTCGACCATTGGATCGCCCACCGCACGGTCTCGTACGCCCAGGACGTCGCCGACCTGAACCACCTGGCCCACGGTCTGGTCCACGCGGGCATGGAGGCGCAGGCGCCGGCCGTCTTCGCCCTGCTGGACAACCGGGCCACGCGGGTCCCGTGGTCGTACAGCGGCGACGCGGAGAGCCTCTTCGTCCGCTGGCGGGACAAGGTGCTGGACCAGCGGTAGAAAAGATCTTGAAAGTTCTCGGCGGGGGATGTCGAGAACCCGTGCCCTGCTCCGTCTCCTCAGTGGAAGCGGCCAGAATGGGCCGCACGGCACGGAGGAGACCATCATGGCCAAGTACCTGCTTCTCAAGCACTACCGCGGCGCCCCGGCTGCCGCCAACGACGTCCCCATGAGCGAGTGGACGCCGGAGGAGATCACGGCCCACATCCAGTACATGCGCGACTTCGCGGACCGGCTGGAGGGCACCGGCGAGTTCGTCGACGGTCAGGCGCTCGCCCCCGAGGGGACCTGGGTCCGCTACGACGGCGAGGGCCGCCCGCCGGTCACCGACGGCCCCTTCGCCGAGACCAAGGACCTGATCGCCGGCTGGATGGTGATCGACGTGGACAGCTACGAGCGCGCCCTCGAGCTGGCCGGGGAGCTGTCGGCGGCCCCCGGTGCGGGCGGCAAGCCGATCCACGAGTGGCTGGAGCTGCGCCCGTTCCTGGCCGCGCCGCCGACCGTCCCCGAGTGCCACTGACGTGGACGAGGCCCTGCTCCGGAGCCTCACCCCGCACGTCCTCGGAATCCTCGTCCGCCGCGGAGCAGACTTCGCGGCGGCCGAGGACGCCTTCCAGGAGGCACTGCTCGAAGCGGTGCGCGTCTGGCCCGAGGAACCGCCGCGGGATCCGAAGGCCTGGCTGATCACCGTGGCCTGGCGCCGGTTCCTCGACGCGACGCGGGCGGACACCGCCCGCCGCCGGCGCGAGGACCGGGTGGAGGAGGAACCGGCGCCGGGCCCCGCGCCCGCGGTGGACGACACGCTCCAGCTGTACTTCCTGTGCGCGCACCCCTCCCTGACCCCCTCCTCCGCCGTCGCGCTCACACTGCGCGCGGTCGGCGGACTCACGACGCGCCAGATCGCCGCGGCCTACCTCGTCCCCGAGGCCACGATGGCGCAGCGCATCAGCCGCGCCAAGCGCACCGTCTCCGACGTCCGCTTCGACCGCCCCGGTGACGTCGGCACCGTCTTGCGCGTCCTCTACCTGGTCTTCAACGAGGGCTACTCCGGCGACGTGGACCTCGCGGCCGAGGCCATCCGCCTCACCCGCGGCCTGGCGGCCTCGATCGACCACCCCGAGGTGTCGGGGCTCCTCGCCCTGATGCTGATCCACCATGCGCGGCGCGCCACGCGCACCACCCCCGACGGCACGCTGATCCCGCTCGCCGAGCAGGACCGCAGCCGCTGGGACCGGACGCTGATCGCCGAGGGCATCGGCATCCTGCATGCCGCTCTCGCCCGCGACCGACTGGGCGAGTTCCAGGCGCAGGCCGCCATCGCGGCGCTGCATGCCGACGCGCAGACCACCGAGGAGACCGACTGGGTGCAGATCGTGGAGTGGTACGACGAGCTCGTCCGCCTGACCGACAGCCCGATCGCCCGCCTCAACCGCGCCGTGGCGGTCGGCGAGGCCGACGGCCCGCGCGCCGGCCTGGCGGCGTTGGCAGAGCTCGACGCCACGCTCCCCCGCCACACCGCGGTCGCCGCGTACCTCCACGAGCGCGACGGCGACCTGACCGCGGCGGCCCGCCTGTACGCCGAGGCGGCCCACCGGGCCCCCAACCTCGCGGAACGCGACCACCTGACCCGCCAGGCGGCCCGCCTGAACTCCGCCCGCCGCGACTGATCCACCGCGCACCGGGGACTGCTCCGTGCATCAGTCGGCGGCGTCGCCCGGCCCGTGGTCGTAGCCGCCGCGATGCGTGAGGACCTCTTCCATGTGGCCCTCCGCCCAGGCCTTGATCCCCTTCATGAGTCCCTGGAGCGAGCGGCCGAGATCGGTCAGCTCGTAGCTGACGGTGACGGGCACCGTGGGGGTCACGGTCCTGGTCACCATCCCGTCGCGCTCCAGTGCGCGCAGCGTCTGCGTCAACATCTTCTGACTCACGCCCGAGATCCGGCGTTGCAGCTCGGAGAAGCGCATGGGCTGCGGCTCGTCGCCGGGGGTGGTCCCCGGGCCGTCCCCGCCCAGGGCGGCGAGCACGAGGGCGACCCACTTGTCGGAGATGCGCTCCAGGAGTTGGCGGCTGGGACATTGCGCGAAGAACGCGTCGTACTCCGCTTTGGCTGCGGCCCGCCGCTGGGATGCGGTCGTGGTCGGCATAACTCGCCTCTCCGCTCGGTCACTTAGGCACTTCCAGGTGCCTACTTCCTGCCGGGAAGCAGGTTCCTCCATGGTGGTGACACATCCAAGCGATGACAAGAACTCCTCACCAGGCATCCACGAAGGAGCAGTTGACCATGCAGAAGATGACGTCCCGGCGGGCCGTGGTCCGCGTCCCGTCCGGCCCCCGGTCGATCGAGACCGTCACCGTCCCACTGGCCGAGCCGGGGCCGGAGCAGATCCGGGTCACGGTCGCCGCCGCGGCGGTCAACCCGGTGGACCTGGGGGTGGCCGGGGGTGTCTTCCACCGGCTCGGCCTGGTCGACCAGCCTCGGCACACCGGGCTCGGCTGGGACTTCGCCGGCACGGTCGATGCCGTCGGACCGGGCGTCGAGCTGCGGGTCGGCACGCGGGTCGCCGGGTTCCTCGACGGATTCAACCGCGACCACGGATCCCATGCCGAACACCTCCTGGTCTCCGCCACGAAGGTCGCCGTCGTACCGGACACCCTGGACCTGGTCGAGGCGGCCGTGGTGCCGCTCAACGCCACCGCCGCGGCCCAGCTCGTCGACCTCCTCGGCGAGGCGCCCGGCGAGGGCCGTCGCCTGCTGGTGACCGGCGCGGCCGGTGCGGTGGGCGCGCATGTCGCCGTACTGGCCCAGGACCGCGGCTGGCAGGTGACCGGGATGGCCCGAGCGGCCGACGAGCCGTTCGTACGGGGCCTCGGCGCCGACTTCGCCACCGGGGTCGGGCAGGGCTGGGACGCCGTCGCCGACGCCGGAGCCCTTCAGGAGGACGCCCTGCGGGCGGTGCGCGACGGTGGCCGTTTCGTAGGCGTACAGCCCGCGTTCCGGCTTCCCGAGGAGCGCGGCATCGCCGTCGAGGTCCTGTTCGCCCGCCCCGACGGCCCGCTCCTCGCCCGCCTGCTCGAGCGGGCGGCGACGGGGGAACTGCCGACTCGCGTCCACGCCGTCACCCCGCTCGCCGAAGCGGCCGACGCCTACGAGGCGATGGCCAAGGGCGGCGTACGCGGCCGGATCGTCCTCGTCCCCTGACCACCCCTACGTCCACAACGCTTCCCTCACCGAACAGGACAGCCGATGCTCACCACCCTTGCCACCGTTCTCGCCGGCCTGCTCGGCGCGGCCCTCATCGTCATGGGCACGATGGCCATCACGATGCCGCAGAACGCCAGCGGCTTCGGCATTCCCGATACACCGGTCGACGACCCCGCCTTCCGGTCCTGGCTGCAGGTGAAGGGTGCGCGCGAGATCGTGTGCGGGATCTTCATGTTCGTACTGATGCTCGTCGCGCCGACGTCGGTGCTGGGTTGGTACCTGCTGACGTTCGCGGTGATGCCGGTCGCGGACGCGGTGATCGTGCTGCGCAGCGGCGGGCCGAAGGCCACCGCCTACGGCGTCCACGCCGCGACGGCGGCGGTCATGGTGGCAACCGCCATCGGCCTCCTGCTCTGACCCCGCCATGGCAGGGTGTGGCCCATGGAGCCGTTGAGAGTCGTAGAGATGCTGTGGGACCGGATCCAGGCGCGGGACTGGGACGCCGTCGCCCAACTGGTCGCGCAGGACGCGGTCGTGGAGTGGCCGGTCAGCGGCGAACGCATCGTGGGCAGCAAGAACTACGTCGCGGTGAACCGTGAGTATCCGGAGGGCTGGACCATCCGCGTGCTGCGGATCGTCGCCGCCGGCGACCAGGTCGTCTCCGAGGTGGAGGTCCCGCACGAAGGCCTCGGGGTGTTCCGTGCGGCATCGTTCTGGACCGGCCGCGACGGACGGATCGTCCGGGGGACGGAGTACTGGACGAGCCTGGGCGCCGACCCGCGCCCGGAGTGGCGGGCCGCTTTGGTCGAACCCCTGCAGACGGACACCGCGGGCTGAGATCGAGCAGCACCACCTGACGGAGCCGGTGCCTGTGCCGGTCAGGACGCGGGCGCGCCCTGCTTCGGCTTCCGCTTCACCCCGGCCACGTCCGTCTCCTCCGTCTCCAGAGCCCCGAACGCTTCGACGGTGACGCCGCTGCCGGTTCCCGTGACTTCCAGGGCCAGCCGGCCTCCCATCATGCGCAGGTCGACCCGCGCCCGGGGCGCGCCCGCGTGGTCCGGCATCCGGTGGATGCGTGCCGCCGGGTAGCCGAGCTCCGTCAGCTTCTTGTGCATCGCCTCGTAGCCGGCCGCCTTCGTGTTCTTGAACGCCTCGCTGACGCGCTGCGCCTCCTCGCCGCCGAAGCACTCCTCATGAGCGTTCAAGGGCACCTCCTCTTCCGGGTTGGGCGGAGTGAAGTCGGGGTCCGGCTCCGGCGGCGCGGGAGCATCCGGCAGGGGGACCGGCGTACGTCCGCCCGCGTTCGGAGCACCGGGCGAAGTCTCGCCCGGCCCGTCCATCCGCTCCGGAGCGCCGGGCTCCCAACCCGGCAGGTCCTCGGACTCGGGCGTGATCCCCCCGGAGGGCAGCTCCTTGGGGAGCGGGCCCTTGTCGTTCGCGACGTACTGCTCGCAGCGCGGCACGTCCCGGGTCAGCAGCTTCATGAACCGCAGCTCCTGATCCTCGTCGCTCGCCGCAGCATCCGGCACGGTTGCTGCCGCCTGGACGCCGCTGCCCGCGAGGGCCTGATCGGTGGTGGCGCTCCGGGTACCGCAGCCGGACAGCACGACGCAGCCGAGTACGGCCAGCAGCAGGGACTTCGGGAGGAGGAGTGATCGCATGCCCGCATCATGCGGGGCCCGGTTCACCGGCCACATGAGTACGCCTACTCACCTCACCCCGAGCAGGTGGGGGCGAGGCACCCGGCGGCCCCCGCCACCGGCAGGCTCGCCCAGGTCCGCGTCCCGCCACCGGGTTCCCGGGACTCCCCGAACCCCCAGGCCCCGCCGCCCGAGTTGCCAAACAACCCTGTCGTAACGAAGACGCGTCTAGGACACAGCCGTGACCACGGAGCTCCTGCGGGGTACAGCCTTCTCCCGTCGGCAGGCCTCACCAGTGCGGATGGCGCCCTCGTCCGACTGGTGATCGAGAGTCCTGGCCATTTACGTGTGGAGGTACTCGCTCATGTGCCTACCGGTGGGATCGGGCCGCCGCGTTCTTTTCCCCCGCTCCCACTGTTCTCTCAGGGTGGGCGGGGTCGCCTTCCTCATACTCCATCGTCATCGGCCAGCGGCGGAAGAGACTGGAGGAGCGATGTGAGCCTGCGGACTGCCTCGTCCGCATCCGCCCGGTAATCCTCCGGAAGGTCATCGGCCACGCCACGGTCGAGCGCGATTGCGTAGAGGACCTCCAGCTCGTTTACCTCGGCTTGGAAGCTGCCCAGCCATTCCTGCGGGACCATCCACAACTCTACCGAGAGAGCCTGAAGGTCTCGGATAAGATCTTCCAAGGTGGAAGCGCCACGGCCATGTGTCGCGAGTGCTTGCTCAATTAATTGGCGCTGCCTTGTCTCTCGTTCGGTTGCTTCGCTCATTGCTTCACAAACCCCCAGACTGCTGTGATCACTCGCCCTGACGATGTATCCGTGATGATCGTCAAGTCGTTGACGAGAGAGTAATACGCCGAGGTACCTGAGCGCTTACCTACCATGAACTGCCCATGTTGGATGGCGTCTTCGACCGCAGATGGGTAGATGCCTCGGCTCTGCATCTGGTCCAAGGCATGCCCCGTGTAGTCGCGTCCCGAGATGGTGGCCGGCACGTTAAGAGCGGTCCGGCCTCCGGGCGATACAACGTTCAAGTTGCGGCCACGGCCACCCACCGGGGTTCGAGCTGCGGTGGCGCCCGGCCTCGCGGACATACCCACGGCATCGAATGCGGGTCCGACAAGACTGCTGCTGGCGCCGCCGGCTGCGCCGAGGAGAAGGTCCCAGGGGTCGGTTGGGCGGCAGTTGGCCTTGTTGACAGCGTATGAGAACCCCGCGCCAACGCCAGCGTTGACGGCTGCGGATGCGGCGAGGGCGCGTCCGCCGGTGAGGCCGGCGCCGCGGGCGACGAGGTTGCCTGCGCCGGGCATGAGGGCACCGGAGAGGCCGCCGATTACGGCACCGCGGCCTGCGGCTTTGGCGAGGCCGCCGAGGCTAAAGCCTTCGTCGCGGTGCTGCCAGGAGTAGATGCCGCCTTCGACGGCAGCGCCGATGACGGCGCCGACGCCGATGCTGACGCAGAGGGGACAGGCGCCAGAGGGGTCGGACTGGTTGACGGGGTCGTTGTTGGAGTACGCGTAGGTGGATGAGTTGGTCGAGGTCGCGGTGTCGGGTCGGGGGTCGGGGCTGGTGAAGCGGCCCGACTTGGTGTCGTAGGAGCGGGCCGGCAGCTGCAGCCGGGTGCTGAAGACGGAGTCCTTGACTGCGCCGTTGAAGCCGAAGGAGCTCTGCTGCTTGGTACCCGCTCCGACGGTGCCTGTGGGAGCACCCCAGGTGCTGTAGGCGTACCGGTAGGTCTGGATGCCCGTCAGGTCCCTGACCGATGTGACCGAGTCTTGCCGGTTGTGGAGGAAGTAGAAGCTGGAAGCGGTGGTGTCCAGCGCCTGGGGCTCACCGCTGGGGCCGTAGTGGTAGTCGCCGGTGAGCGTGCCGGTGCCGCTTCGTTCGGTGGCCAGCCTGGGGATGCTCGCGTTGACGTCCCACTGGGAGCTGCGCATCAGGACGGTGTTCTTCTTGACGGAGGTGCGGTTGCCGTCGGCGTCGTAGCCGAAGGTGTAGGCGTCGGCGCCGATGTTGGCCGACTTCACACGGCCCAGGGCGTCGTAGGCGTAGGTGCCGGTCCCGTCCTTGGTCTGGTTGCCGTCGGCGTCGTAGGTGAGGGTCGTGACCGTGCTGCCGGTGGTGCTCTTGGTCAGCTGGTGGGCGGCGTCGTAGGTGTTCGTGGTGGTCGTCGTGCCGGAGACGGCTGTCAGGCGGTTGCCGACCTTGTCGTAGGTGTAGCGCTCGCCGCTGGTGCCGGGCAGGCACGGCTGGGTGGCGGTGGCGTCCGTGCATACGCGTGTGAGGCGTCCGGCGACGTCGTAGTCGAATCGCTTGGGCAGGCTGGCCGTTGTGCCCGTCTTCAACGCTTCTGTCGTGACGCGTCCGGAGGCGTCACGCGTGAAGCTGCGTACGCCTGCGCCCTCGGTGATCGAGGCGAGCCGTCCGGCCCGGTCGTAGGTCCGCTTCTCCGAGATGGCCGGTGTGGTGGGGAGGGTTGTGGAGAGCAGATTGCCTGAGGCGTCCCAGGTGTATGCGGTGGAGCGGTTGTTCTGCTTCTGGGCCGTCATCCGGCCATCGGCGTCGTAGGTGTACGAGGTGGCGCGGCCGTCGGGGTAGGTGCGCGTGCTGAGCACGCCGTCGGCCTGGTAGGTGTACTTGAAGGGAGCCGTCGAGCCGGGCGCGGTGATGCTCGTGGGCCTGCCGGCGGCGTCGTAGACGATGCTCCTGGTCCCTGAACCGTCGGTGACCGCGGTCAGCCGCCTGGCGGCGTCGTGGGTGTAGGTGAGTTTGGGCGTGCCGTCGGAGGAGGTGGTGGACGTCAGGAGGTTGCGGTTGTCGTAGACGTTGGTGAGGGTCAGCCCCCGCGCATTGACGATCTTGGTGGGGTTGCCCTCCGGGTCGTATCCGTACTGGACGCTTCGGGCGAGGGGATCGGTGACCTTGGTGCGCCGACCGGCCGCGTCGTACTCGAACTTCGTGACGCGCTGGTTGGCGTCGGTCTGGGAGGTGACGTTACCGGCGGTGTCGAAGGCCGCCTTTGCCACGCTGCCATCGGGTGAGGCGGTCTGGATCAGCCGGTTGAGGGCGTCGTAGCTGTAGGTGGTCTTCTTGCCCTGGGTATCGGTGGCGGAGGTCAGGTTGCCCAGGGCGTTGTAGGTCCGGGTGGTCTTGTTGCCCAGCGGGTCCGTCTCACTGATGACGTTGCCGGCTATGTCATAGGCCGTGGTCCAGGTGAACTGGGCAGGTGTGGCTCCGGCCGTGTTGCCGCGAGGTTCGGTCTTGGAAGTCCGGCGGCCGTCCGCGTCGTAGGTGTAGGTGGTCTTGAAGCCCAGGGGCGTCGTCTCGGAGGTCCGGTTGCCGTCCGCGTCGTACGTGTACGTCAGAGTCTTGCCGTTGGGGTCCTTCACCGCGGTCTGCCGACCGGCGGCATCGTAGGTGTAGGAGGTGGTCTTCCCCAGCGGGTCGGTGGTCGTGATCGTGTTGCCGGCCTTGTCGTAGGCCGTCTTGGTGACGTTGCCGAGGGGGTCGGTGACCGAGATGGGCCGGTACGCCGCGTCGTAGACGGTTTTGGCGGTCCGTCCGGCGGGGTCCGTGTCGCTGGTCTGGTTCCCCACCTTGTCGTAGCCGTACTTCGTGGTGTGCTTGGCGGGGTCGCCGCCAGCGGCGTTGCCTCTGGCGGACGTCGTGGAGAGGACTCGACCGGCCTTGTCGTAGGTGTAGGTGGTCTTGGCCCCGGAGGCGTCGGTGCGGGTGGTGACCTGGCCGCTGCGGTTGTAACTAATGGTGGTCTTGCGGCCCGCGGCATCCGTGGTGGACGTCCGGCGGTTCGCCGCGTCGTACGTGTGCGTCTCCAACCGCCCGGCCGTGTCGGTGGAGGACGTGAGGTTGCCGGTCTTGTCGTAGACGTTCGTCGCGGTCTTGCCCGCAGCGTTCTTCACCGACAGGAGCCGGTTGCCGACGTCGTAGGTGTAGGTCGTGGTGAAGGCGGCAGGACTCGCACCGCTGGCGTTGCCCCGGGGATCGGTGACCGTCAGGGGCATGCCCGAGGCGTTGAAGGTGGAGGTGGTCTTGGACCCGAGCGGCGTGATGGTCGCGGTGGGATTGCCCGCGGAGTCGTACTGGTACTGAGAGGTCTTGCCGAGGGGGGACGTCGCGGACTTCATCTGCCCGGACGGCGTGTAGACGAAGGTGGTCGTGTTGCCGAGCGCGTCCTTCGTCGAAGTGAGTCGGTGGCCCACGTCGTAGGCGAACGTGGTCGACTTGCCGTTCGGGTCCTTGGACGAGGTCAGATTCCCGGAGGCGTCGTACTTGTAGCTCGTGGTGCCCGCCGCGTCGGTCTGGGATGTCCGTCGGCCGCCAGCGTCGTACGTGGCGGACGAAGCGTTGCCGAGCGGGTCCGTGGCGCGGGTGAGATTGGACTTGCCGTCGTAGGCGTACTCGGTCCGGTTGCCGAAGGGGTCGTACTGGGAGAGCAGGTGGTTGTGGGAGTAGACATCCGTCCACACCCCACCGTCCGGCATCGTGGTGTCCGTCTCGCCACCGTTGTAGGCGTACGAGGTGACGGCCCCGGTCGGATCGGTCTGCGACGTCACCCGGCCCTGGGCGTTGTACACGTTGCGGACCTGCTGCTGCCCGTTGCCGTCCTTGACCGAATCCAAGCGGGAAGACGCGTCGTACCCGTAGGTGGTGGAGCTCTGCCCGTCCGTCACTGAGGTCAGACGGCCGCCGGTGTAGGCGTAGCCGATCGCGCGGCCATCCGACCTGACGATCTGGGTCAGTAAGTCACCCGTGTACGTAAGAGTGGCGATGGGGCCCGCTGAGCCGGCTACCGAGGTGACCCGGCCGGCGGTGTAACCGTAGGTCGCCCCTTGCCCTGACCGGTCCTTGTCGGAGAGGAGCCGACCGGACTCGTCGAAGGTCAGCGTTCCCTTCTCCAGCGTCGACAGGGAGTACCCGACGCCGGCGAGGTGCTTCAGCTCCGATCGGCTGGTGCTGGGCGGGTCGAAGGTGCCTGCGCTGTTGCTCTTGTACTTGTGGAGGGAACCCGTCGGCGAGACCAGGGTCACGTCGCCCGTCGCGGCATCCTTCTGGAGGCGGGTGTCCCACGCCACCGTCCAGCCCCGCCCCAGGGATCCACCGGCGGCCGCCTGACCGACAAAGCCGCCCGGGGCGGCTCCGGATGAGTAGCTGCGCGACGCACTCCATCCGCCGCCGGGTGAGGACTGGACCAGGTCCGTTGCACCCAGGGAGAACGCACCGGTCGCGGTGTTCACCGAGCCGCTGCTTATTGCCTGGGGCTGCTGGAGGCCGGTAGTGGAGCAGTCGATGAAGCAGCCGGAGGTCTCGGCGTCGGAGATGGATGCCGCGAAGTCAGCTACAACGGCCAGACCTCCCTGGCGGTCGGCGGCAGTGCCTTCGGTGTCGATGACCTCACCGATCGCTGTGACCCCGAAGATGTCACCGGGCAACGATCCGGGGCACAGCTCCTCAGTGATGGTGACCGTGGCACTCGCATACGGGACGGGGAGGTGGTGCACCGTCTGGGCTACCGCGGACGGCGCCGTGACAACCTGTCCACGATCGATCGCGGACACCTTTCCGCCGCAGTGAATATTCCAGGTCACCTTCACTTGGTGCGGAAGCTCTGCGTAAACCCCATCCCCGAGGTATTCGGAGTCGGAATTCTTCATTCCAGTGCTCAGAGTGACCGTGTCCCCCATGAACACCTGGCCGCCGTACTGCAGTGCCGGATAACCAAGCCACCGACTGATAGCCCGTATCGAACCATCAGGACCTATCACCCGGACGTCGTCCGGCACCCCCCACACACGCTCGTCGGCGGCCGGAGCGCCTTCGGTCCTGGAATCCCTCGCCAGGCGCAGGGCCTGCGCCGCTTGCCCACGAGCTGCATCCGCTGCCTCTGTGCCTGTGACAGCCGGCCCGGTCGCAAGGTTGCGGAGCCCTGCGCGCGCGGCATCCTGCCGCACCTGCTCACGGCGCTCCACCAACGACATCGCTTGCTGCGGGGGCGTCGGCTCGGGAGCACTCCCTCCCTCCACCAACGCCGCCACAGGGGTGTCCCGCGGGTCGAGCTGCTGGGGGGACAGCGCCCATGAGCCACCGGACAGCAGCAACGTCCACGAAAGCAGCAGGACGATCAATAATCTTCCGTTTCGAGCCAACCCCTGTGTTGCCATAAAGCCTCTCCAGAGATCCATTTCCTGGCGTGCATCCCAGGAGGGGCTCAGGCTAGATTGGCGGCCACCCTGTGAGGCATCTCGATATATGGCCTGTCTGATTCCGGGTACCAAGAAGGCCGCATTTCGAGCCCCTGATTGACCGGTCAGTTTCGTGACCCAAGGGGGGCACCGCCATCAGGGAGCCAGGTACCCCCGCGCGCCGGCAACCGGCAGGCTCGCCCAGGTCCGTGTCCCGCCTCCGGGTTCCCGGGACTCCCCGAAGCCCCAGGCGCCGCCGCAGTCCCGTACGACGGCGGCCATCACCCGTAGGGCGGCGCGGCGGCGGGCCTCGCAGTGGGCGGCGAGGCGGGGGTGGGTGTGGGGAGTGTGGCCGTCGTAGACCGTGAGGCGGAGGGCGCCTTCGCGGTGGCGGAGGGCGAGGTAGAGGCTCCGGCCGGGGTCCAAGTACCAGGCTGCGGCGATGAGTTCCCCCACGACCTGAACGGCGGCGGGCGCGACCCGGTCGAGCTGGTGGGCGTGGAGCACGGACCGTACGGTGCTGCGCGCGATCTGGGCGCTGTACGGCTCCCCGGGCACGGTCAGGCTGCACGACAGCCCGTCGGGCGACGGCGGCTCGTCCGCCGGCGGGCAAGCGTCGAAGCAGCCGGGGCTGGGGGGCATGAAGGGGCTGAGCATGACGGACTCCCTGTCGTGAGCTCGGGTTGCTCTCGCGTTGGTGGGGGCAGTGGCTCGTCGCCGAGGCCGAGGCCGAGGCATGCTGCGGCGATGCACTTCCAACTCCCTTGCGTGAGCGGTGCGTTACTGAATGTAGCGCGAGCGGGCCTTTTTTGGCCCGCTACCCGGCAGAAGTCAGCCGTACGTGGAACGGGGGCCCGGTAACGCGTAAGACTGCACCCCATGACCGCGAGGACAGCTCCCACCGAGCGCCAGAAGCGACTGGGTTACGAACTGCGCCGAATGCGCACGTCAGCAGGGATGTCGGCCGAGTTCGCAGCAAGCCTCCTGGCTGTGGATCGGGGCGCGATCTCCGCGATGGAGTCGGGCACACGTGCCATCTCGACCGAACGGCTCCGTACGCTGGCAGCCAACTGCCAGGTGGACGACGAGCGGTACATCGCCGGACTGACGGACATGGCCCTGCCCGCCGGCCCGCGGTGGTGGGACCGCTACAGGGGTCAGGTACCGCAAGGCTTCCTGGACATCGCTGAGTTGGAGTCCCGCAGCATCCGCATGCGGGTTGCGTACCCGCTCCACATGCCGGGGCTGCTCCAGACCTCGGACCACGCCCTCGCCGTGTTCCGCATGGTCATCCCCGCACTCCCCGAGCACGAGGTCGCACTGCGGCTGGCACTGCGCATCGAGCGCCAGAAGGTCCTGGACGGCGAGAACGCTCCCGCGTTCGTGGCCGTCGTGCACGAGGCCGCCCTACGGATGCGGTTCGGCAGTGCGGACGTCCTGCGGGCACAGCTGAACCACTTGATCCAGCGCTCCGAACAGGAGAACGTGACGTTGCTCGTCCTCCCGTTCGAGGCGGGCGGCTTTCCGGGAGCGGGACAAACGGTGCTCTACGCGGAGGGGCCGACGGCGCAACTCGACACCGTGCAGATCGACAACTCGCACGGGCCCGATTTCCTCCATGCCGAGACCCAACTCGCGAAATACCGAGGCCATTTCGATCTGATGGAGCGGCTAGCTCTACCTCCGGGTCGCTCCCGGGACTTCATTCGCGCCATCGCGAACGAACTGTGAGAGGGGACACCGTGACCGACGTGACCTGGGAGGATCCCTTCTGCGGCGAGGGGAACTCCTGCTACCGGATCGGCGTGGACGGCGATGGCAACAGCTACATAGCCCTGTCCGGCCGGGAGGACACCTACCTGACGGACACCCGCGAGGCGCTGCACCAGCTGATCCGGGACATCAAGGCCGGCAAGGCCGACCACCTACTGACGGACTGACCCCGCCCCCCGCCAGAGCGGGTGACGGGGTCCGTTCGCTACTTGCTGCTGCGCGGGAAGGTGATCTCCACGCGGCGGTTCTTCTTGCGGCCTTCCTCGGTACCGTTGTCGGCGATCGGGTAGTCCTCGCTGTAGCCGCGTACGTCGAAGGTGACGCTGGGATTGGTCACCGTCTTCGCCAGCTCGGCCTGGACCGCGTCGGCGCGCTTCTTCGACAGTTCCTTGCCGTGCTCGTAGCTGCCCTGGTCGTCGGTGAAACCGAAGACCCGGACGGTGGTGGCCTTCTGGGAGTTGATCTCCTGCGCAATGGCCTGGATACGGGCGGCGGCCTGGGCGTTGAAGATGGCACTGTCCTCGGGGAACATCACCTCGGATTGCAGCGCCATCATGACGGTCTGGTTCGTCTCCTGGCGCCGTTCCTCGCCGCCGAGGTCTTCGACTACCTCCACCATGTCCAGCACCTTGGAGGGTGCGAGCACGCCGCCCTGTGGGAGCTTCAACCCCGGAGAGTCGGGTCTGATGGGCGGGGGCGCCGAGGCGGAAGGCTCTGTCCCGGGGGGCACGGATGGCGTGACGTCGTCGGCATGCGCACTGGTCACGCCGATAAAGTGTGCGCCGGCGATGACGAGACCGGCGACGGCCGTGGCTGCGGTGGTGCGATGGCTTTTGATCATGGGGTCACCCGGAGAGTTTGATGGTGGCCGCGGCAAAACTCGGCAGACCGAACACGACCTCGGTGGTGGTGGCCGGTGGTGCGGGGAACTGCGCGAAGAAGGCGACGCTCTCCCCACCCTTGATGATCTGGAGACCGGTAGTACATGCACACCGTCCCTCTGTGTCACGCAGCACGAGGTAGCGCTTCTTGCCCACAGCGTCGACCAAACTTGCGCCGGCAACCGACCCGTGACTGGCGGTCTTCTCTTCACCACGCAAGGGTCCGAGGTTGGAGAAAATTGCTGAGCCTGCGTTCTTGATCAGACCGCTGACGGTGACGTACCCGTCCTGGTCGCGTACAGCCGAGTTGACCTCCAACGTGATGCCGGAAGGCCCTTGCGCCGTAGCGATTACTTCGAGAGGTCCCGAGCCCTTACTTACGGTGGGCGCAGGCTGCTGAGGGCTACTTCCCTGGGCCTGGGGAGTCTCGGACTTCGTCGGCCCCTTCACCTTCTCGCCGCCTCCGCCACATCCGGCCAACGCGAGGGCCAAGACCGCCGCAACCGCAACGGCCGCTCCCCCGCGGACCTTCACCTTCTGCCGCATGCCCATGTACGCCGTTTCCTTGTCTCTCGTTCGATGTCAGTCGGCCAGTCGCACAACGAAGAGTTTCCTCGCCAGGTTGTACAAAGACCCGGGATCTGACGGATTCACGATGATCACCGATCCGTCCCGGCACTGAATGTCGACGGGCCCGCCACCCCCGGGCGGTGGCGGGGTGGGCGCCGGTTGCAGGGAGCACCGTGGTTCGATCAGGGCCGTTGCCGTGGCTTGGCCATGCACGTTCTCGGTCCCCGGGATGACCGAGTCCCCGACCGTGCCGTTGGTGGTCACCGTGACGGTGAACTCCGGGACGTCGAAATCGCATTCCGCAGCGGCATCGTTCGTGCCGGCGAAGGCATTCGCCTGGGCGCAGGCCCCCGCGGTATCGAAGCGGCGGCCCCTGATGATCTCCTCCCAGTCCTCCGGTGTGAGGGTGAGGAGATTCCGGCCCCTGAACGCGTTATCCCTGACCTCCTGGGCTGCCGCGAGCGCCGCCGCATCGGCCGCACCCTGCGCATCACTGCGCGTGGCCCCCGCCATCCCGACGACGACGAAGGCCAACGCGGCAAAGAGGAAGAGTGCCATCATCGCGGCGTAGAAGGGGAGAACCTGGCCCCGATCACGCGAGCCCACCCCGGTCACTAAGTCGTGATTCTCGTCAAGACCGCCGTAATGGCACCCGAGATGTTGCCCGCGAGACCAGAGGCAACGATCGCCGCGATGATCAACGCAACGATTGTGATGATCCCCAGGTATTCGAAGACCGTCTGACCCTCGTCCGCCCCCCGCCGCAGGCGGTTCTTCCGTTCGACGATCGCCTTGAGCAGCTTGAGGTTCTGCATGGGAGTCCTCTCCAGAGCCGGCGCCGATATCGGTTCGCGGACGGTACTTCGACGCACCAGCAGTTGCAAAGGGTCCCGGGACCCAATTACGGACCCACTGCGCACTCCGTCTACCCATGGCCAGCCACCCCCGGACGGGCGGTTCCCAGCCAACGGGCTATCGCCTCGCTCCTCGTGGCGGTCTGGAGCTTCGCGAAGATCCGGTTGATGTGGTTCTTGACCGTCTTCTCGCTGATAAAGCAACTGGCTGCGATCTGCTGGTTACTCATGCCGGAAGCGATGAGACCCATGACCTCCTCCTCACGCGAACTCAGCCCGAACACAGCATGGTTGGGAAGACGCTCCGAAGACTGTCCCACAGTTCGTTGCGCATGCGAAGAGGCCCGGAGTTCCGTGAGCACCGCGCTCGCAGCCGTCGGACTGAAATGTGCGCGGCCCGCGCGAACGTCGCGGACGGCTGCGACGAGGTGATCCGGCGTGAATTCACCGTGCACCAAGTAGCCGCCCGCGCCCAGCAGCAGCGCCTCGCGGACGATCTCCGACTCCTGGCTGTACGTCAGCATCAGCACCGGTGCGAGCTGCACGAGGTGCGGCAGCGCCGAGATGCCGTCCACCCCCGGCATCCGGACGTCCAGCAGAATCACGTCGGGGGCGTGGAGCCGTGTCAGATGCAGCGCCTCGCGGCCGTCCGCCGCCTCGGCCGCCACTTCGATGTCCTCCGCGGTGGCCAGGAGGGCCGCCAGGCCGGCCCGTACGACCGGGTTGTCGTCGGCGATTAGTACGCGCAGCGGCACCGCCATCACGCACCCCTCCCCGCCGGGAGGGCGGACAGCGGAAGGGTCAGCCGGACCTGGGTCCCCGGCCGCCCATCGGGCCGGGCTCCGATGTGGAGGCGGGCGCCGATCGCCGCCGCTCGCTCCGCCATGCCCAGCAGGCCGAAGCGCCCCGCGCCAGCCAGCGCCGCTACGTCGACGCCGCCAGGCAGACCCCGGCCGTCGTCCTCGATCACCAGCACCAGGTCAGCGGCGTCCACGGCGGCCTCCACCGTGATCCGGGCCGCCCCCGCATGCCGTCGGGCGTTCCCCACCGCCTCCCCCGCCACCGCCAGCAGGTGGCGGGCCACCGGGGAAGGCATCACCGGCAGGGTGCCGCTCACGCGCAGCTCGGCCGCGGAAAGGCCGGTCCGGGCACGGAGTTCCGTGGCCAGGGACACCCCCGGCGTGTCCAGGTCCCGCCGCAGGTCTGCCAGTACGTCCCGGGACTCCGCCGCCGCGCGACGGGCCGCCCCGGCCACCAGGGCGGCCTGGCTGCGGAGCACAGCCGGGTCCGTCGTACGGGTCAGGGAGTCGGCGGCCAGCGCCAGGCCGTGCAGGGTTTTCGCGACGGAGTCGTGCAACTCGCGGGCCAGATGGTCCCGTTCGGCTTGCACCGCCTCCGCCACCGCCAGGCGGGCGCGGGTCTCCAGCAGGGCCTGGCCGGCCGTTCCGAAGCGGAGGAGCAGGTCGCGCAGGGAGGCTCCGACCGCCCCGGCCAGGACGCAGAGCATCGACAGCATCAGTGCCTCACCCACCACCGCCACCACGGCCGCCTGGATGCCCGCGTAGACCGCCGAGCCGCGCCAGCCGTAGACGATTCCGGCCAGCAGCGGGGTGCACACCGAGGCGAGGAGGAGCGGGGAGCCGGGGGTGGCGGTGACGAGGAGGAGTCCGCTGAAGACCCAGTCGACCGCCAGCGGCCAACGGTGGCGCAGGAGCAGCGGTCCGAAGCGCTCCCAGTCGCGGAACAGGACGTAGGACAGCATGAAGGTGAGCAGTACCGCGCCGCCCGCCAGGTGGGTCTGCGTCCCCGGTGCCGTGCGGCTCAGCACCACCGGCGTCCCGAGGGCGATCATCACGAGGCGGAACGCGAAGACCTGGCGGCACAGCGCCTGCAGGGCGTTGACCTGGAGGGCGATCGGCAGCTTCACCGCGGGGCGGGCGGAGGGCCGGTCCCGGGCGGCGGCGTACGCCGTGACGTCCAGCGAGGTGGCAGCCATGGCTCACCCGCCCCCGAACAGGCCGCTGAAGTCGACGTCCGCTCCGTACACGAACCCGCCGATCAGCAGGATCATCGTCCCGGGCAGCATGAACGTCGTGACGGCGAAGGTCGCCCTCGGGACGGCCCTGGCGGCCCGGCGGCGGGCGTTCTGGGCGTCGGTGCGGCGCATGTCCTCGGCGATGGCGATCAGGGTGTCGACGATCGGGGAGCCCAGTTCCTCGCCCTGCTGGAGGGCGGTGACGAACTGCGCGACCTGCTCGGAGTCGTTGCGCCGGCGCAGCTCGTCGAAGGCCTGGCGGCGGCTGACGCCCATGGTCATCTGCTGGAGGGTGATCCGGATCTCGTCGGACCACGGGCCCTCGTACTTGTCCGCCACCCGTTCCAGCGCCGGCCGGAAGCCGATCCCGGCGCTGACCACCACGGCCAGTACGTCCAGGAAGTCGGGCAGGGTCCGCTCGATGTGGTCGCGGCGGATCCGGATCGCCGACCAGAGGCCGGCCTCGATCCAGAACACCCCGAAGGCGACCATGACCAGCGCCAGGACCAGCTGCCCGTTGATCAGCATGGCGAAGGCGCCCACGCCGCCCAGGAGGGCGTAGACGGCACGGCGTGCGGCGTAGCGGTCGATGGTCAGGCCGGACGGGTTGCCGGCCCGGTCGATCTGGCGGCGTTTACGCGCCACCCGGTCCGGGCCCATCAGGCGCAGTATCAGGGGCGCGTAGCGAATGCCGGCGCGGTCGATGAAGGAGCCGACGGCGGTCGTACGGGTGGCGCCGACCTCCAGGGCCAGCATCAGGTCGCTCGGGAGTTTGGTGTCGGCGCGGTAGAGGCGGATGCCGTGGAAGACGCCGAAGACCGACAGGGCCACGGCCAGGGCGAGGAGCAGCGCGATCATTCCGGCCTCCTCAGACGGCGATCTTGGTCAGGCGGCGGATGAAGACGAAGCCGAGCGCGAAGAGCCCCAGGGCGACCAGTACGGCGCTCTGCCCGACGACGGACCCCGTCATGCGGTCCAGTGCGCCGGGCATCATCGCGTCCACCAGGAGCAGGGAGCCGACGCCCATGACCGGTACCAGGTACGCCGTGACCGTCACCTGGGACAGCTGCGTACGGACCTCGCGGCGGGTTTCCTTGCGCTGTTCCAGCGTCACCGTCAGGTTGCGCAGGCTGCCCACGATGGCGCCGCCCGCGCGGGCGGACAGGACGAGGGTGGAGACCAGGACGACCAGTTCCCGCGAGGGGAGCCGTTCCTCGATCTCGCCCAGGGCCTCTTCCATGGAGTGCCCCACCGCGAGCCGGTCGGCGACCCGCGCCAGTTCCTCGCCGGCCGGTGCCTCCAGTTCCTCGGCGGCCATGCCGATGGCCGTACGCAGGGCCAGGCCGGCCTGGGTGGCGTTGGCGAGGATCCGGGCCACGTCGGGGAGCTGGTTGATGAACCGCTCGGTGCGGCGCGCCCGCTGCCAGTTGAGGAAGGCGTTGGCCCCCCACAAGGCGATCAGGCCGGCCACCGGGCCGAAGAACGGGGCCAGGAAGGAGGCCGCGATCAGCCAGATCCCGGCGACCGCGGCCAGCATGTAGACGAAGTACTCGCCGACGGTGAGGTCCAGGCCGGTCACCGCGAGCTTGCGCTCGATGCCGCGGCCCAGTTTGGTCGTGCGCAGGCGCCGGTCCACGCCCGGGAAGCGGCGCCTGCGGCCGAGGGGTGCCGGGAGGCCGGTCGCCGAGAGGCGCTCGATGAGCGCGGCGCGCTGGGCGCGACCCGTGGCGTAGGCGTGGATGCCGAGGACCGCCAGCACGCAGGTCAGCAGCGTGGCGCCGAGGGTGAGGGAGATCAGTGGGTTCACAGGGCGGTCCGGGTGATGCGGGCGGGGAGGGGGCCGGCCAGCGGATCGGTCAGCGGGTCGGTGAAGGGTGCGTCCGCCGGTGCGACCCCGAAGGCCTGCGGGATCGGCTGATTGTTCATGTAGAGGCGGTCCGCGAGCCAGCGGGGCAGCGGGTAGTACTCGAAGCGGCCGTGGACGCGGCCGTCGGGGCCCATGGGCATCGCCGCGAAGCGGCAGACCGTCGTGATGCGGAAGGGCTCGCGGCCGTGCGAGTCGAGGAGGGAGATCTCGGTGATGCGGCGGGTGCCGTCGCCGAAGCGGGTGAGCTGGACGATGATGTTGACCGCGCTGTTGATCTGGTCCTGGAGAGCCTCGAAGGGGACCTCCACCTCCGACATGGAGGCGAGGGTCTGCAGGCGCATCAGGGCGTCGATGGCGCTGTTCGCGTGGACGGTGGCGAGCGAGCCGTCGTGACCGGTGGACATCGCCTGGAGCATGTCGAGCGTCTCGCCGCCGCGGACCTCGCCGACGATGATGCGGTCGGGGCGCATGCGCAGGGAGTTGCGGACGAGGTCGCGGATGGTGATCTGGCCCTTGCCCTCCACGTTCGGCGGGCGGGATTCGAGCCGGATGACGTGCGCCTGCTGGAGCTGGAGCTCGGCGGAGTCCTCGATGGTGATGATGCGCTCGCCCTCCGGGATCAGTCCGGAGAGGGCGTTGAGGAGGGTGGTCTTGCCGGTGCCGGTGGCGCCGGAGACGATCACGTTCAGCTTGGCCGTCACCAGGCCCGACAGGAGCAGGAGCATCTGCTCGTCCAGGGAGCCGAGGCCGATCATCTCGTGCAGGGTGAAGGCCCGGGGGAAGCGGCGGATCGTGAGGGTGGCGCCGGTCAGGGAGAGCGGCGGGATGATCACGTTGACGCGCTCGCCGCTGGGCAGGCGGGCGTCGACCATCGGATTGGCCTCGTCCACCCGGCGGTTGACCGTGGAGACGATGCGCTCGATGGTCTGCATCAGCTGCTCGTGTGAGGCGAAGCGGAGCGGGAGCTGCTCCACGCGGCCGGCACGCTCCACGAAGATCTGGTCGGGTCCGTTGACCATGATCTCGGAGATGGTGGGGTCTTCGAGGAGCGGTTCGAGCACGCCGAGGCCGAGGGCCTCGTCGACGACGCGGCGGATGAGCTGGGAACGCTCGACGGTGGAGAGGACCGGGCCCTCGCGGCTGATGATGTGGCCGAGTACGCGCTCCAGGCGCGCGCGGCGCTCCGCGGGCGCGAGCGCGGACATCTCGGCGAGGTCGATCTCCTCCAGCAGTTTGGCGCGGTACGAGGAGACCAGGCGGCCGTCCTCGCGCGGATTGTGCCGCTCGTCGGGGGTGTTGACCCTGGAACGCAGGCTCATGGTCCGGTCACCTCGGGGTCGTCGTTGGGCATGACGGCGCTCCGGCGGACCTGGAGGTCGCCGATTCCGGGCACGACCGATTCGATCGTGAGGGTCACTGTCATCCTGACCGCGTCCCGCGTCCTGGCCCGCTCGATCGTCGCTCCCGCCGCGAGGTTCTCCGAGATCGCCGCACGGCCGGCCGCCGCACCCGCGCCCGGATCGCGCGCCTCCACGCGGGCCGCCGTACGGGCGGCGGTCTGGGCCTGCTGGACCACGTAGGCGGACCAGCCCAGCTGGATGCCGCCGAGCCCGACCAACAGGAGGATGGGGAGGAAGCCGATGTACTCGAGGGCGACTTGGCCATTGTCGCGATCGGCACCGCGGCGGATGCCGCGGATACCGCGGAAACCGCGGAGCCCTATCCGGATCCGGTTCATCTCAGTCCCTCCTCGTACGGGGAGCCGCCCGTGCCGGTGATGGGGACGCCGATGTTGAACCCCGGGAACAGGATCGGGAGGTTGAGACGGACCTCGGCCTTGTAGACGTTCCCCGACCTCCCGCAGGTCGCGGGCGGCATGGTCCAGGCGCCGCCGATGTGCTCCCCCGCGGCCTCCTGGCACGCGCCGGCTCCGTGCACCGCCCCGGCCCGCGCCGCCTCGTCCGCCGCGTTCCCGGCCAGGGAGAAGGCGTAGCCGATCAGCACGCACTCCCACACCGCCACCACGATCAGCAGGATGTAGGGCAGCATGCCGACGAACTCGAACACGACCTGGCCCTGGTCCCCGCGGTCCTTGAACAGGAACCGTCTGCGACCCGTCACCGCTCAGCCCTCCCGCCCGCGCCGCGACCACGGTCCGAGTGCGCCCCGGTCGCCCTTGCCGCGCAGTCTCGCCACCGCGCCGGAACCCCGTACGGCCAGGGCCGCGCCGGGTTCTGCCGCGGGGGCGTCCTGGGCCTCCGGGGCGGTCAGCAGGCCCAGTTCGCCCGCCACCGTCCACAAGGCTTGCTTGACCGTCGAGCGGTTGTCGAGGTCCTGGACCCGGCCCGCGTCGACGACGGCTTGGAGTTCCTTGAAGGCGGCCGGTACGGGGGTGCGTACCGACCGGGTCTTGGTGATCTTCTCGATCAGGGCGGGCTGGATCTCGGTCTGCTTGGACCAGCGGTTGACGACCATGGTCGTCTCCTCCGCCTTCCTGACCTGGAGCCGCTCCCACATCCGGACCATCCGCTTGGCCGCCCGTACCGCGACCACGTCGGGGGTGGTGACCAGGACGGCCACGTCCGCCAGCTCCACGGCCGCCGCGTTGGCGCCGGTCACCTGGGTGCCGCAGTCGATGACGACCAGTTCGTAGCGGGCCCGCAGGGCGGCGATGACGTGCCGGGCGGCGCGGTCGTCGACCTCCTCGCCGCGTTCCCCGTCGGCCGGGGCCAGGAGCAGCGCGAGGCCGGTGCGGTCGTCGTAGACCGCGTCCTGCAGGACCCGCGGGGAGATGTCCTGGATGCCGGCGAGGTCGGCGATGGAGCGGCGGAACTGCACGTCGAGGTACGAGCCGACGTCGCCGGCCTGGAGGTCCAGGTCGACCAGGGCCGTACGCCGCCCGGCCGCGACCGCCGCCAGCGCGAACTGCACGGCCGTGAAGGTGGCGCCGACCCCGCCCTTGGCCCCGGTGACCGTGACGACCCTGCCACCCGGGCCGCTGGGCAGTTCCGGGCCCCGGCCCAGGTGGCGGCGTACGCCCACGGACCACTGGGCGGCGGCCTGGACGCGGGCGGCGAGCTCCTCGTAGGCCAGCGGCAGGCCGATCAGGCCGCGGGCGCCGGAGTCCATGGCGGCGGAGAAGAGCGCGGGGCTCGCGTCGGAGGTGAGGAGGACGACGCCGACGGCGGGGAAGCGCAGGGCCACCTCGCGGATGAGGTCCAGGGCGGGGAGCGGACCGATCCGCTCGTGTACGAGGACCACCTCGGGCAGCTCGTCGATGGACTCGGAGGCCAGCCGGGCGAGCGTGTCGAGGAGGAAGGTGGAGTCGGGGACGGGGGCGGCCGGTTCGGCGCCCGGGAGCTGGCTGAGCAGGGTGGCGATGACGCGGGCGGACTCCGGGTCGCCGACCGCGGGGAGGATGCGGGTGGTCATCGGCGCCTCACCGGTCCCCTTCAAGGGTGTAGAAGTGGTCGCCCGGGTTGGGCGCCGAGTCGGTGCCGGGGGCCACCAGGGCCAGGCGTACGTGCACCGCGAAGGACTCGGCGTAGGCGACGCGCTGGGTGTCCTTGGTGGACAGGGCGAAGGTGATCGGGACGGCGTCGGTGGGGCTCTTCTTGTCGGCGTCCTTGCTGTCTATGGGGGTGAGCTTGCCGACGTTGATGACGCGGGCGTTGGCCACCATGAGCACCGACTGGTCGGGGTCGGTCGGCTTCTTGCCCTTGTAGGTGCCGATGATGTTGACCTTGGCTCCGGGGGTGACCTTTCCGGCCACGCCCGTGGAGGCGTCGATCATGATCGCGATCTCCTGCTCCCCGGCCTGGAGCTTCGGCTTGTCGACGAACATGTCGCTCTGGAGCAGCGAGCCCTTCTTCAGGGAGGTGAGCGCCAGCTTGTCCTTGAGCACGCCCAGGTCGGTGACGGCGGTGTCGGACAGCCACCGCTTGGGGACGGTGACCTGCTCGAACTGGCCGGCCGCCAGGGGGGTGTACGGGGCTATGTCGCCCTTCACCCGGTAGGCGACGACCTCGTTGCCGACCTTGGAGTTGACGTCTCCCATCACCACGAGGACTCCACCGAAGGCGGCGAGGGCGCACAGGACCGACAGGATCAGCAGGATGACGCCGCGGCGCTGGCGTGAGTTCATGGCCGTCTTACCTCGCCGTTCTTCATTCGTTCGGGCCGGTCAGTGTCTGGATCTGGATCTGGGACGGAGCTGGGCCGCGGAGGCGGAACCGGATGCGGATGCCGTCGGGGGCGGCGGGGCCGGTGCGAGGAGCGGGGCGGCGCAGAAGCTGCAGCGGTCGCCGATGAGCTCGAAGCCGCACCAGCGGCACTCCTCGCGGCGGACCGAGGCGACGAGCTGGTAGAGCACCGAGGGGTCCGGGATGGCGGCCGCGAACTCCACCAGCTTCGGCGTGGCCCACCAGGCGGGCGAGTCCGCGGGCAGCGGGTTCTCCATGACGCCCTGGACCCGCCAGGCGGGGGCCAGGTCGGAGGCCACCCAGTCGGAGGTGAGCTGGCCGCGGGCGAAGGTGAGGTGGGTGGCGAAGTCGGGGCCCGGGGGGAGCGTGGCGCCGCCGCCGTGGGTTCCGCCGGAGCCCGAGCCCAGTTTGACCAGGTGCGGGGTCGGATGGGCCAGTACGGCGAACTGGGCGTTCGGGGACCAGGACTTGGCGTGCGCCTTCAGCCCGACCGGCACCCGGTCCAGTTTGGCGACCGAGCCGAGCAGCGCACCGGCGTAGATGTAGTGGGTGAGTAACCGGGCGGCGGAGGCGAGGACTCCGGGGCTGAAGTCGCAGACGCTGAGCTGGCGCAGCTGACGCACCAGCAGGGCGGTGCCCAGCGGCGGGAGATCGACGTCGACGAGGGCGATCCGGTCGGTTTCCAGAATGGACCGGACGGTGTGCAGGCGGCGGACGGCGGAGGCGCGGAGCCAGGACGGCACGAGGACCACCAGGTGGCCGTGGCGCTCCAGCAGGCCGGCCGTCTGGGCGAGCGCGCCGTCGAGGTCGAGCTCCTCGGGCGGCGGCAGTACGGCGGCGGCCGGGGTGTGCCGGTCCGGGGCCGGCAGCACCAGATCGGCGCTGGTGACAGCAATGGCGATCGGCACGCGCATCCCCCCGTTCACCCGGACATCCACGGGCGTTCCCCTGACCGCGGCGGGTGCGCGCATGCTGCGCGACCGCAAACGATCAACACCCTTCCCCCTTGCCCCAGCACCATATCCACGTCCTTCCTGACAGGGCAGGGCCTTGCACATTCCCGTGCCACCGGCACGTGTCACGGGGGGCGGGAAAATCCGGACAACAAGGATCGCAAGACGACGGGCAGGTCGATCAGTTCAAGCCATATTGCAAACACTCTTGACATGGACATTGGACTAGACCAACTTGGCTGCGGGGCACCCCACTTGCCCCGGATCACCTTCCGATCAGCTTTCCCGAACACCGTCTGACGCGTTCTCACCCCCCCACCTCCCCCCACCGGAGCCCACGTGAACCGCATACGCTCCCTCGCCATTCCGCTCGCCGTCACCCTCGCAGCCGCCGGGCTCACCGCCCTGGCCACCGGCACCGCCCAGGCCGCCGACGTCAACGTCTCCCGCAACGGCGGCTTCGAGTCCGGTCTCGCCAACTGGACGTGTACCTCCGGCAGCGGCGCCGTCGTCTCCTCCCCCGTCTTCGCGGGCGCCGGCGCCCTCAAGGCCACCCCGGCGGGCCAGGACAAGGCGCAGTGCAGCCAGGTCGTCACCGTCAAGCCGAGTTCGACCTACACGCTCAGCGAGCAGGTCAACGGCTCGTACGTGTACCTCGGCGCGACCGGTACCGGTACCCAGGACGTCTCCACCTGGACCCCCGGCACCGGCGGCGGCTTCCAGAAGCTGTCCACCACCTTCACCACCGGTCCGAGCACCACCCAGGTCACCGTCTACACCCACGGCTGGTTCGGCCAGCCGGGCTTCGTGGTCGACGAGTTCAGCGTCTTCGGCCCCGACGGCGGAGGCGGCACCGACCCGTCGCCGACCATCCCCGGCGCCCCGTCCGGCAGCGCCGTTTCCGGCCAGAGCTCCAGCGGGCTCACCCTTTCGTGGAACACGGTCAGCGGGGCCGCCGGCTATTACGTGTATCAGGACGGCGTCCGCGTCCAGACCGTGACCTCGGGCACCTCCGCGCAGATCACCGGGCTCGCCGCGTCGACCACGTACTCCTTCCAGGTGAGCGCGTACAACGCGGCCGGCGAGGGCGTGAAGGGTGCGGCCGTCCCCGGCACCACCACGAGCGGCGGGGGCGGCAATCCGAACCCGTCGGTGCCCAAGCACGCGGTGACCGGCTACTGGCAGAATTTCAACAACGGCGCGACCGTCCAGAAGATCTCCGACGTCTCCGCGCAGTACGACATCATCGCCGTCTCCTTCGCCGACGCCACGAGCACGCCCGGCGCCATCACCTTCAACCTCGACTCGGCCGGCCTCGGCGGCTACACGGTCCCCCAGTTCAAGGCGGACGTCGCCGCGAAGAAGGCGGCCGGCAAGTCCGTCATCCTCTCCATCGGCGGCGAGAAGGGCACCATCTCGGTCAACGACTCGACGTCCGCGACCAACCTCGCGAACTCCGCGTACGCGCTGATGCAGGAGTACGGCTTCACCGGGATCGACATCGACCTGGAGAACGGCCTGAACCCCACCTACATGACCCAGGCGCTGCGCGCACTGGCGGCGAAGGCCGGCCCCTCGCTCGTCCTCACCATGGCCCCGCAGACCATCGACATGCAGTCGACGCAGGGCGGCTACTTCAAGACGGCTCTCGCCGTGAAGGACATCCTCACCGTCGTCAACATGCAGTACTACAACAGCGGCGCGATGCTCGGCTGCGACGGCAAGGTCTACTCCCAGGGCTCGGTGGACTTCCTCACCGCGCTGGCCTGCATCCAGTTGGAGGGTGGGCTCGACCCCTCGCAGGTGGGCATCGGGGTCCCGGCCTCCCCCAGCGGCGCGGGCAGCGGCTACGTCTCGCCGACCATCGTGAACAACGCGCTGGACTGCCTGGCCAGGGGCACGAGCTGCGGCAGCTTCAAGCCGTCGAAGACCTACCCGGGGCTGCGCGGCGCGATGACCTGGTCGACCAACTGGGACGCCAAAGCGGGTGGCGCTTGGTCCAACGCGGTGGGTCCGAAGGTCCACGGCCTGCCGTAGCAGGTAGGTGTGTGGGGATGGCTGGTTTGAGGTTCTTGACCCGGACATGCCACGAGAGCACGCTGTGCGCGTCCGCACGGCTACCCCCACACTCCCACCCAGGAGAACGCATGCGGCTCCACCACCGCCGAAGGGCCGCCGTCACGGCGGCCCTTCTCGCGCTCGCGCTCGGCGCACCCGCCTACAGCCTGAGCGCGACGGCAGCCCCGCCGCCCACCCCGTCGACCGCCACCCAGGACGAGTCGATCGTCCAGTACGAGATCCAGGGCCCGTCCACGGCGACGGAACGCACCGCCCTGCTCCGTACCGGCATCTCGATCGACGAGGTGGACGCCCGCTCCGTCGTCGTCAGCGCCGACACGATGCAGGCCAAGAAGCTGCGCGCCCTCGGCTACGAGCTGACCGCGCTGCCCGGACCGCCGGACCGCTCCGACGGGCGCGACATCGCCGCCGGGATCAACGACTTCCCGTCGAAGGACGCGCTCTACCACAACTACGCCGAGGCGAACGCGGAGATCGACCAGCGCATCGCCCAGTACCCCACGCTCATGAGCAAGCGGGTCATCGGCAAGTCGTACCAGGGCCGGGACCTCATCGCGATCAAGATCAGCGACAACGTCGCGACCGACGAGGCCGAGCCCGAGGTGCTCTTCACCGCGCACCAGCACGCCCGCGAGCACCTGACGGTCGAGATGGCCCTCTACCTGCTCAAGGAGTTCGGCTCGAAGTACGGGACGGACTCCAGGGTCACCAACGCGGTCAACGGCCGCGAGATCTGGATCATCCCCGACCTCAACCCGGACGGCGGCGAGTACGACATCGCCTCCGGCTCGTACCGCTCCTGGCGCAAGAACCGGCAGCCCAACGCCGGCTCCTCCTACGTCGGCACGGACGAGAACCGCAACTGGGACTACAAGTGGGGCTGCTGCGGCGGCTCCAGCAGCAGCAAGAGCTCCGAGACCTACCGGGGCGCGGCCGCCGAGTCGGCGCCCGAGGTCAAGGTGGTCTCGGACTTCGTGCGCAGCCGCGTGATCGGCGGCAAGCAGCAGATCACGGCCGCCATCGACTTCCACACGTACAGCGAGCTCGTGCTGTGGCCGTTCGGGTGGACGTACAACGACACGGCGCCCGGGCTGACCGCCGACGACCTGGCCGTGTACAAGAAGATCGGCACCAGCATGGCGGCCAGCAACGGCTACACGCCGGAGCAGTCGAGCGACCTGTACATCACGGACGGGACGATCGACGACTGGCTGTGGGGCAACCAGAAGATCTTCGCCTACACCTTCGAGATGTACCCGACCGGTTCGGGCGGCGGCGGCTTCTACCCGCCGGACGAGGTCATCGACCGGGAGACGGCGCGCAACAAGGACGCGGTGCTGCAGCTCCTGGAGAACGCGGACTGCATGTACCGGTCGATCGGCAAGCAGGCGCAGTACTGCCCGTAGGGCCGGTCGTCATGTGAACCGGGGCGCCCCACCGCCAGGGGGGCGCCCCTTCGCACGGGCCAAGCTAGTCCTTCGCCGCGTCCTGGGCGTTGCGCCAGATCGTGAGGTCGACGGTGACGTAGCGGGTCGACTCCTTGTTGCCGTCGCCCTTCCTGCCGCGGAAGGTCGCCACGGCGATGTGCCCGGCCTTGCTCAGCACGCAGACCTGCGAGCCGTCCGTGAGCTCGTCGAGGCCGATCTTCTCGGTGAAGCGCGTGACCGTGCGGCAGGTCTCCAGGGAGCCCTTCTCGGAGTTGTTCAGCAGGACGAGCTTGCCGTTGTCGGTGCCGAACTTCTCGTCCCCGAACAGGGTGTCCCGGTAGTAGAAGAGGTCACCCTTCCCGTAGAGGACGCCGCTCTTGGTCTCGGCGGGGCGCGGCGGATTGTCGGCGAACAGCACCTGGTGGTTCTCGGGCATCTCGATGCGCTGGTACGAGACCGGCTGCGGGTCGGCGCGCTTCCCGGTCCCGCCCGGGGAGGCGCTCGCGCTCGACCCGCTGCCGGGTGACCCGGCCGCACCGTTCTTCTTGGAGTCGTCCGGCAGCAGGGACCCGATGACGGCGAGCCCGATGACCGCGCCCACGACGGACAGGGTGACGATCAGCCCGGTCCGCTTGGGGCGGGTCGGGGCGGGCGGGTACGTGGGCTGCCCCCAGCCGGGCTGCGCGTACGTGGGCTGGGCGTAGGCGGGCTGGGGCTGGGTGTACGCGGGCTGCGCGTACGAAGGCTGCGGGCGCGGAGGCTGCGCGTACGAAGGCTGCGCGTACGGAGGCGGTGTCCCGTAGCCGGTCGGCGCCGTCGGCGGTCCGGGCTGCGCCGGAGCGGCCGGTGCCGGAGCGGCTTGCGTCGGCGCGGCGGCCACGCCGGCCGGGCCGTACGGGGACGCGGCGCCGGGCGCGGGAGTCTGCGGGGAGAACTCCGTCGGAGTCGGCGCCTGGGCCCGGTCCTGACCGGGACCCGCCGTGGGCGGCTGCGGGGCGGAGGCGGGCACGGGCGGCGGGGTGGGCGCCGGGGCGGGCAGCAGCTGCACCCGCTCGGTGATGGAACCGGCCACCGCGCGCGGCAGCCAGTCCTCCCCCTGGCGCAGCGGCTCGCTGCCCGCGGCTTCGTTGCACAGGGCGATGACCTCGGTCAGGGCCGGGCGGTCGGCGGGGTCGCGGCTGAGGCAACGGGTCACCAGGGGCCGCAGCACCTCGGGCAGCCCGCCGAGTTCGGGGTCCTCGTGCACGATCCGGTAGAGCACGGCGTGCGAGGGCCCGTCGCCGTAGACGGAGGACCCGATGGCCGCGAAGGCGGCGATCTGGCCGAGGGCGAAGACGTCGGTGGCCGGGGTGATCGTGCCGGCCGAGGCCTGCTCTGGCGCCATGAACGCCGGGGTGCCGATGCTGACGCCCGTGCTGGTCAGGGCGGTGGTGTCGGCCGCGCGGGCGATGCCGAAGTCGATGACGCGCGGGCCGTCGGAGGCGAGGAGGACGTTGGCGGGCTTCAGGTCTCGGTGGACGATGCCCGCGCCGTGGATGACGGTCAGGGCCTCGGCGACCCCGACGGCCAGCAGCAGCACGCTGCGCGGCGGCAGTGCGCCGTGGTGGGCCACGGCGTGCGCGAGGGAGGGGCCGGGCACGTAGGCCGTGGCCAGCCAGGGCTGGGCGCCCTCGGTGTCCGAGTCGATGACCGGGGCGGTGTAGAGCCCCTGGACCCGCTCCGCGGACCGCACCTCCTGCTGGAAGCGCCGCCGGAACTCGGGGTCCTCGCCGAACTCGGACCGGATCACCTTGATGGCGATGGGCCGGCCGCCCGGCGTGTACGAGAGGTACACCTTGCCCATGCCGCCCGCGCCGAGCACCGCTGCGAGCCGATAGCCGCCCACGACCTCCGGGTCGTCCGCCTTGAGCGGTTGGAAGATGCCTGCCGAAGGTGCGCTGCTCATTGAGGACCCATCCCTGCTAGCGGCGTTCCGGCCCCCGCCGGCGCCCCGAAGTCATCCGTGAGGGTACCCAATGGGCGGTCGGCACCCCGACTCGGACCGCACTCCCGGCGGCGGGAGTTGGCAGCCCCTGCCGCCAACTCCCGTGGAACCCACGGCTCAGACTCAGGCGTCGAGCACCGCGAGGGCGTCGATCTCGATCAGCAGGTCACCCGGGAGGCCCACGTAGACCGTGGTGCGGGCGGAGGGGGCCTCCTTCAGGTTCTGCTGCTCGAAGTAGGCGTTGTAGATCTCGTTCATCTCTTCGAAGTGCGTGGTGTCGGTGAGGTAGACGCGCAGCATCATCACGTCGTCCCAGGTCGCGCCGCCCGCCTCCAGCACGGAGCGGACGTTCTCCAGCGTCTGGAGGGTCTGCTCGCGCAGGGTGGGGCCGGCCGGCGTGGGCTCCTGCCCGTCCACGTGCGGGAGGAAGCCGACCTGGCCGGCGACCTGGAGGATGTTGCCCTTGCGGACGCCGTGCGAGAACTTCGCGGGCGGGTCGGTGTGGGTGGCGGGGGTGATCGCGGTCTTGTCGGTCATGGCCTGTCTTCTTCCTGTTCCTGTACGGGGCCCGAGCCTGAGTACTCGCGGCCGATGGCGTCGGCGGTCTGCCGTACGAGCGGGAGGAGTTCGAGCAGCCCCACGACGGAGAGGACCACGCCGGGGGCGGAGACGGACATCGCGGCGACCACGCGGCCGTCGGGTCCGCGGACGGGGGCGGCCAGGCAGTTCAGGGACTCCTCGTGGCCGCCGATGTCCGTGGCCCACCCCTGGGCGCGTACGAGGTCCAGCTCGCGCAGGTACGCGGCGGCGTCGGGGGTGGAGCGGGAGGTGTAGGCCGGGTACTCGATGCGCGCGGCCAGGGCCCGGCGCTCGGCCTCCGGCAGGTCGGCGATGAGCAGCTTGGCCACGGCGGCGACGGTGAGGGGGACGGGCCGGCCGATGCGCGAGTACATCCGGACCGCGTAGCGGCTGTCGACCTTGTCCACGTAGACGACCTCGTCGTCCTGGTGGAGGGCGAGGTGCACGGTGTGTCCGGTGATCCGGTTCAGTTCCAGCAGGTGCGGGTGCGCGATGTCGCGCACGTCGAGGTTCTCGATGGACTCGGCGGCCAGCGCGAAGAGGGAGGCCCCGAGCCGGTAGCGCCCGTCGCCCTGCCGGTAGACGAAGCCGTGTTCCTGGAGGGTCCGCAGCAGGCGCAGGGCCGTGCTCTTGTGCACGTCGAGCACCTCGGCGACCTCGCCGAGCCCGGCGGGGCCCTTGGCCAGGGCAGGCAGGATCCGGAGCGCCCGCTCCACCGACTGGCTCACGCCGTGTACCTCCGTACGGAACCGGGACCGGGACCCGGACCCGTTGACCCGTCGTCACCCGGGATGTTAGACAGCATGCAGCAGTGCACGCAACGACTGTTGCACTGTACGCAACAACCGCAATACCCCGGGAGGCACACGACCATGCCCAGCGACCCCGTCCAGGCCCTCGCCCAGGAGCCGGTGGACCACCGCTTCAAGGGCCTCCCCCCGGACGCCGGACAGGCGGGCCTCACCGTGGGAGAGCTGACCGCCCAGCGGCGGAGCCTCTACACCGGCGGGTTCACGACGCCCGTGCTCACCCTCGACGCGGAGGCGCTGAGCCACAATCTCGCCGCCCTCGGCACCTACGCCGAGCGCCACGGCCTGGCCTTCGCCCCGCACGGCAAGACCTGCATGGCCCCGCAGCTGTTCCGGCGTCAGCTCGAGCACGGGGCCTGGGGCATCACCGCCGCCGTCCCCCACCAGGCGCGCGTCTACCGGGCGTTCGGCATCCAGCGGATCTTCCTCGCCAACGAGCTCGTCGACGCCGCCGCCCTGCGCTGGGTGGCCGCCGAGCTCGCCGCGGACCCCGATTTCCGGTTCGTCTGCTACGTGGACTCCGTGCGCGGGGTCCGGCTCATGGACCGGGCCCTCCAGGGGCAGCCCCAGCGGGTCGACGTGGTCGTCGAGCTCGGCGCCGGGGAGGGCGCCCGCACGGGGGCCCGTACCGACGAGGACTGCCGGGCCGTCGCCGACGCGGTGGCGGGTACGGACACCCTGCGCCTGGTCGGCATCGCCGGGTACGAGGCGGAGGTGCCCGGCGCCGACCCGGACTCGGTGCACGCCTACCTGCGCCGGCTCACCGCTCTGGCGGTCGAGTTCGACAAGGCGGGACGGTTCGAGGGGACCGGGGAGATCGTCGTCAGCGCGGGCGGTTCCGCCTGGTTCGACGCCGTCGCCGATGTGTTCGCCGAGCTGCCGGAGCTCTCGCGGCCGGTCCTGAAGCTGCTGCGCTCGGGTGCGTACGTCTCCCACGACCACGGCTGGTACACCCGCCTCACCCCCTTCAACCGGGTCCCCGAGGAGGGCGGCCTGCGCCCCGCCTTCCGGCTCTGGGCGCAGGTGGTCTCCCGCCCCTCCCCCACCCAGGCGTTCGTCAACGCCGGCAAGCGGGACATCGCCTACGACCTCGGGCTGCCCGAGGCGGAGCTGGTCCGCGATCCCCTGACCGGCGCCGAGCGCCCGGCGACGGGCGTCCGCGTCCTCAAGCTCTCCGACCAGCACGCCTGGCTGGAAACGGACTCCGCCGAGGACGTGCAGGTCGGCGACTGGGTGGCGCTGGGCATGTCCCACCCGTGCACGATCTTCGAGAAGTGGCCGCTGATCCCGGTGGTGGAGGCCGACGGCACGGTCGCCGAGTACGTCCGAACGTTCTTCTAAGCTCCAGAGGAGCCTTCCCACCACCATGGACCTGGTCATCCGCGGGGCCCGCGTCGTCGACGGCACGGGCGGGCCCTCCTACACCGCCGACGTCGGCATCCGCGAGGGCCGCATCGCCGAAGTGGGCAGCCGGATCGCGGGCGGTGGGCGGCACGCGCTCGACGCCCGCGGCCTCGCCCTGGCCCCCGGGTTCATCGACATGCACGCCCACAGCGACCTGGCCCTGCTGCGCGATCCGGACCACGGCGCGAAGGCCGCCCAGGGCGTCACCCTCGAAGTCCTCGGCCAGGACGGCCTGTCGTACGCCCCCGTCGACGACCGCACGCTGGCCGAGGTGCGGGCCGCCATCGCCGGCTGGAACGGCACGGGCGAGGACATCGACTTCGACTGGCGCACGGTCGGCGGGTACCTGGACCGGCTGGACGCCCAGGGCATCGCCGTCAACGCCGCCTACCTGGTCCCCCAGGGCACCGTCCGCGCGCACGTCGTCGGCTGGGGCGACCGCCCCGCCACCCCGGCCGAGCTCGACCGGATGCGGAACCTGGTCGCGGAGGGGCTCGCGCAGGGCGCCGTCGGCATGTCCTCCGGGCTCACCTACACCCCGGGCATGTACGCGTCCGGTGCCGAGCTGAGCGAGCTGTGCCGGGTGGTGGCGCAGTACGGCGGCTACTACTGCCCGCACCACCGCTCGTACGGCCGCGGCGCCCTGGCCGCCTACGCCGAGATGGTCGAGCTGACCCGCGAGGCCGGCTGCGCCCTGCACCTGGCGCACGCCACGATGAACTTCGGGGAGAACCAGGGCCGGGCGGGCGAGCTGCTCGCCCTGCTCGACGGAGCACTGGCCGACGGCGCCGACATCACCCTCGACAGCTACCCGTACACCCCCGGCTGCACCACCCTGGTCGCCCTGCTGCCCGGTTGGGCGAACGAGGGCGGACCCGAGGCGGTCCTCGCCCGACTGCGCGACGACGCCGAAGCCGAGCGGATCCGGTACGCGCTGGAGGTGGAGGGCGCCGACGGCTGCCACGGGGTCCCCGTCGACTGGTCGACGATCGAGATCGCCGGGACCACGGATCCGGCCTACGGGGCGTACGTCGGCACGCGCGTCCCCGACTGGGACACGGCCAGGGCGCTACTGCTGGGCGACCGGCTCGGCCCGAGCATCCTCCAGCACGTCGGGCACGAGGAGAACGTACGGGCGATCATGCGCCACCCGGTCCACACGGGCGGCTCGGACGGCATCCTCCAGGGTGCGAAACCGCATCCGCGGGCCTACGGCACCTTCCCGCACTACCTCGGGCACTACGTGCGCGAGCTGGGCGTCCTGTCCCTGGAAGAGTGCGTCGCCCACCTCTCCGGCCGTCCCGCCGCGCGGCTGCGGCTGCCGGACCGGGGGCTGGTGCGCGTCGGGCACCGGGCGGACCTCGTCCTCTTCGATCCGCTGACGGTCGCGGCCGGATCGACGTACGAGCGGCCGCGGGCGCTGCCGACCGGGATCCCGTACGTCCTGATCGACGGGCGTTTCGTCGTACGGGACGGGCGCAGGACGGACGTCCTGGCCGGGCGGTCCGTCCGCCGGACCCCGCACGGCGGCCGCTAGCAGGCCGCATTTCACACTTACGATGAGCGGCATGTACGCCTTTGTACCTGCCGCCCTCTTCCTCACCCTCTTCGGCGTGAGCGTCCGGGAGGACCGCCGGCGCTTCCGCAACGCGGTCTACCTGGGCCTCACCTTCATATTCACCTCGCTCGGCCTGCTCACCCTGGTCCCGGACCTGCCCCACGGTCTCGCCACGGCCGTCGTCGCGCTGGTCTTCCTGGTCCCGGCGCTCGGTACGATCGCGCTCGGCTTCTTCCTGATCGGCAACGCCGTAACGGTGAACCGCAAGGAGGGCCGCCGCCCGGCCCTGCTCTCCTTCGCGGCCGGGGTGGGGATCTTCGCCCTGATCGCGTTCGTCCTGACCATGGGCAACCGGGGCTCCCAGACCTGGGACGCGGTGGTGGTGGGCGTGGTCTTCCTCGCCGGGTACGTCTCCTTCCTCTTCCTCTGCTTCCTCGCCTACGCCTTCCTCTACGGCCGGATCACGGTGCACGGGGACGTCGACTACGTGGTGATGCTCGGCTCCGGCCTCATCGGCGGCGACCGGGTCCCGCCGCTGCTGGCCTCGCGGCTGCGCAAGGGCCGGGAGATCCACGACGCGCAGATCGCCCGGGGCGGGCGGGTGCCGCTGCTGCTGACCTCGGGCGGCAAGGGGAGCGACGAGAAGCTCGCGGAGGCGCGGGCGATGGCCGATTGGCTGATCGCCGAGGGCGTGCCGCAGGAGCACGTGCGGCTGGAGGACCGCTCCCGCACGACGGAGGAGAACCTCCTGTTCAGCCGGACGGTCATGGAGGCGGCCGACCCCGCCTACCGCTGCGTGGTGGTCACCAACAACTTCCATGCCTTCCGCGCCGCGATGATGGCCCGCAAGGCCGGGGTGAACGGCCAGGTGCTGGGCTCGCCGACGGCGAAGTACTTCTGGCCGAGCGCGACGATCCGGGAGTTCGTGGCGGTGTTCTGGGAGCACAGGATCGTAAACCTCGGCATCTGCGGGGCGGTCGTCGCACTGACGGCGGTGCTGGCGATCAACAGCGCCTGAGGCGCCGAGGTGCGTTCATGGGGGCGCGGCCGGAGGATGGGGGCCAGGGGGACACAGCAGGAGGTAGCGATGGACAGTGAATCGGACCAGCAGCCCCAGCGCCCCGCCCACCTCTACACCGGGTCGGAGCACCCGTTCGACCCCGAGGACCTCGTGATGGCGCGCGGCCAGGACGTGACTCCCGAGCGGGTCGAGAAGGCGCGCAAGCTGATCGAGAAGGAGGGCGCGAGGGCGCTCGAACGCTACCTCCCGTAGGTGGGCCCGGAGCGGGGCGGACCGGGCTCCCCGGTCCGCCCCGAGCTGCGGGCGGGCCGGTGCGCATCCAGAATCGATGGATGCTCGTTAGCCCGCGCGGGGGGCGATTCCGAAGGGACGACAACGATGGCGATCGACTCCCCCACGACCGTCGACTGGGACCACCCGGCCGACCCGCCGGCGGGGCAGCTCTCCACGCACGTGCACGCCTACGTGGCCAGCTCCGGGGCTGACGGGCATCTGTGGCACGGGGTTCCGACGTTGCTCCTGACCACCCTCGACCGGTTCTCCGGCCGGCCCGTCCGCACTCCGCTGATCTACGCGAAGGACGACGGCCGCCACATCGTCCTGGCCACCGCGGCCGACGGCACGCCCGGGGTCCCCTCCTGGTACCGCAACCTCGCCGCCCACCCGGAGGTCCGCCTCCAGGTCGGCGCCCTGACCGCGCAGGCCCGCGCGCGCACGGCGACCCCGGCGGAGCGTGAAACGTACTGGGAGGCCGTGACCGCCCTGTGGCCCGCCTACGAGGACCACCAGGCGGCGGCCGCACCCCGCGAGATCCCCCTGGTCATCATCGAGCGCTGACCGCGGCCGCAGAGGCCTCAGCCGGTGACTGCGATGCGGCCCTGCACCGTCCTGCCGGCCACGGCCGCCTGACGCCTGCCCTACCGCGCGGAGGTCCAGCCCCGGCGGCGGAGGGCTTCGAAGCCGTCCAGGAGGAGGTCCAGGGCGAATTCGAACTCGAACTGGTCGTCGCAGCCGCTGCCGCCGACCGTGGAGCCGTCGTCGTGCGCGGCGGTCGCGGCCAGTTCCGCGATGTGCGGGTAGTGCGCCGCCAGTGCCGGGTCCGGCGGGCCGGAGGGGCCCGAGGGGCCCGAGGGGCCCGAGGGGCCCGAGGTGTCGAACAGTTCCTGGCTGAAGCCGAGCAGGCGGCTGCCCATCGCGTGCATGACGTGGTGCGTGAGGTCGGCGGAGAGGCCGCCCTCACGGAAGATCCCGGCCATCGAGTCCAGGTACGCCAGCACGGCCGGGGTGGGGCCGGTCCGCGATTCGATGACCCGGGCCGCCCAGGGGTGGCGCAGCAGGACCCGGCGGGCCGAGAGGATCCGCCCGCGGACCACCCGCTGCCAGTCGGGGCCCGCGGCCGGCGGGTCGATCTCGCCGACGACGGCGTCGGTCATGCCGTCGAGCAGCTCCTCCTTGTTGGCCACGTGCTTGTAGAGGGCCATCGGTACGACGTCCAGCTCCTGCGCGAGCCTGCGCATGCTGAGCGCGTCGATGCCGGTGGCGTCGGCGAGCGCGACGGCGGCGCGCAGGACACGGTCCCTGTTCAGGGGGATCCGCTGCGTGCTCGTGGCTTCCTGCCGGTTCGTCCTCACCTTGACGAGTGTACGCCGTACACCTATGGTCGCTGCAAGGTGTACGGCGTACACCTCCATCGAGCGAGGGGTACCGAGAAGATGAGTCCGGACCGGAGAACCGCGGTGGCCGCCGGGCTGCTGTTCCTGCTGACCGAGGTCTCGGCGATAGCCGGGGCGGTGCTCTACAGCCCCCTGCTGGGAGCGGCGGACGGCCGGCTCGCACCGGGCGCCGACACGCAGGCCCTGCTCGGGGCGCTCTGCGAAGTGGTGCTGGTGGTGGCGGTGGCCGGCACCGGGGCGGCCCTGTTCCCCGTCCTGCGGCGCCACGGCGAGGGGCTCGCGCTCGGGTACGCCTTCGGGCGACTGCTGGAGGCGGCCGTCATCGCCGTCGGGATCGTCGCCGTCCTGGCGCTCGTCACCCTGCGGCGGGACACGGGCGCGCCGGACGGCGCCGACGCCGCGCTGGTGGCCGCACACGACTGGACGTTCCTGCTCGGCCCCAACATCGCCCTCGGCCTGAACACCGTCCTGCTCGCATACCTGACCTATCGCGCACGGCTCGTCCCGCGCCCCATCGCCGTACTCGGCCTGATCGGCGGCCCCCTGATCTGCGCCTCGGCCGCAGCCGTCATGTTCGGCGCCTACGACCAACTCTCCCCGGCAGGCGCAGCCGCCGCCCTCCCGGTCTTCGCCTGGGAGCTGGCACTGGCCGGATGGCTGATCACCAAGGGCTTCACCCCCGGACCCGACGCAGCCACCACACCCCGGACGATCGAAGAAGCGACCACCCCGACTGCCTAGCCGAAGTCGTACACCGTGACGGGTATCCCCTTCGCGCACAGCCCGTCACGGATCAGCGGCTCGATGCGGGACCACTTGCCGCCCGCGAGTCCGCAGCCGATGCGGGGCATGTGGACGGAGGCCCCCAGTTCCGCGGCGTGGGCCGCCAGACGTGCGAGGCAGAGCTCGATCGCCTCGTAGCGGACGGGCGGGCCTCCGCTGCCTGTGCGCATGCCGTGTTGGCCGACCATGTTCGCGACCCAGGTGTCCGGACGGACCTGGACGAGCTGTACCGCGCCGAGCGCGAAGTCGTTCCCGCTGCGGCCCCTGTGCCAGGCGCGGTACGCGGCCTCCGGCTCGCTCCAGCGCTTCGAGAGCGCGAGGACGAAGCCCTTCCCCCAGCCTCCGAGGTCGTTGCAGACGTGCGCGATGACCTTCGGCCCCCGGACCTGCGGACTGCTCGCGTCCCCGCGGATGACGGTCGGCTGCTGCATGCGGATCCCCCCTTTCCTCCCCTGCCCGGAAGGTACCCGGACCCTCTGACAGCGCCGGAAGGCATGCGGCTCGGGGGGCTTGGGGCCTCAGCCTTCGGGTCGTAGGTCCGCAGTCTTTCCGACCATGGGTTTATGTGGTTTTAACCGTGTTACAACTGGAACATCGCGCTGCAAATGGCGCATTTTCCTTCGCTGTTGCCCAGCCCACACAAGCGCTGCCCGCCTTGGCAACACACCCCGTTTCCTCTGGAGGAAGCAACCGTGAGTACAGCCGAGCAGACGGCCACGTCTGCCAAGAAGAACTCCGCCGCCATGGCGGTCATGCAGCGCCTCGGCCGCAGCCTGATGCTGCCGATCGCCGTGCTGCCGGCCGCCGCGCTACTGATGCGCTTCGGCCAGGAGGACATGCTGGGCAGCGCGTCCCTGCCGGGCTGGTGCAACGAGATCGCCACGTACATGGCCGCCGGCGGCAACGCCATCTTCAACAACCTGGCGCTGCTCTTCGCCGTGGGCATCGCGGTCGGCTTCGCGAAGAAGGCCGACGGTTCCACCGGCCTCGCGGCCGTCGCGGGTTACCTCGTCTTCTCGAACGTGCTCGGCACCTTCACCGACGGCAACGTCCCGCAGGTCGAGAAGGTCGTCGACCACCAGGTCGCCCTGGTCAACGCACCCGTCAACGCGGGCGTCCTCGGCGGCGTCGTGATGGGCATCGTGACCGCCCTGCTGTACCAGAAGTTCTACCGGACCAAGCTCCCCGACTGGGCGGGCTTCTTCGGCGGCCGCCGACTCGTCCCGATCCTGTCCTCCTTCTCCGGCCTGGTCATCGGCATCGTGATGGGCCTGATCTGGCCGGTCCTCGGCAAGGGCATCCACGGCTTCGGCGAGTGGCTGGTGAACTCCGGCGCCGTCGGCGCGGGCATCTTCGGTGTCGCCAACCGTGCGCTGATCCCCGTCGGCATGCACCACCTGCTGAACTCCTTCCCCTGGTACCAGGCCGGTGAGTTCGACGGCAAGCACGGCGACATCGCCCGCTTCCTCGCCGGCGACCCGAGCGCCGGACAGTTCATGACCGGCTTCTTCCCGATCATGATGTTCGCCCTCCCGGCGGCCTGCCTCGCCATCACCCACTGCGCCCGCCCCGAGCGCCGCAAGGTCGTCGGCGGCATGATGTTCTCCCTCGCGCTCACCGCCTTCGTCACGGGCATCACCGAGCCGATCGAGTTCACCTTCATGTTCATCGCCCCGGTGCTGTACGCGATCCACGCGGTGCTGACCGGTGTGTCCATGGCGCTGACCTGGTCGCTCGGAATGAAGGACGGCTTCGGCTTCTCGGCCGGCGCGATCGACTTCGTCCTCAACCTCGGCATCGCGTCCAACCCGTGGGGTCTGGCCGGCATCGGGCTCTGCTTCGCGGCGCTGTACTACTTCATCTTCCGCTTCGCGATCACCAAGTGGAACCTGCCGACCCCGGGCCGCGAGTCCGACGAGGAGCTCGCCGAGATCCTCAAGGCCGAGGCGAAGTAGCCGTGCCCGCGACGCAGCGCACCCCCGGACGGGGAATGCCTTGCGAGGAGCGGCGCGAGCTGATCGCCGGAGCGGTACGGGCCAAGGGCCGCGTACGGGTGGCCGATCTCGTACGGGAACTGGGCGTCAGCCGGATGACCATCCACCGGGACCTCCAGCACCTGGACGCCCAGGGCCGGGTACGACGGATCCGGTCCGGAGCGACCTCGACGACCACGGCCACGGCCACGACGGCCGCCACGGCCTGAGCGTCACCCCGAAAGCGGGGGCGGGGCACCACCGACCGACCGGTGGTGCCCCGCCCCTTTTCGCGTTCCTCAGGCCCGGCAAGGTGACGAGCGCAACACCGGTCCGGCCCCCTCCGTCGGACCCACCCATTCCGCAGGCCGGAGCGGGGCGGCGGCCCCGGTTTCCAAGGGCTCGTGGCGCCCGTACCCAAGCTTTGCACGAAAGGGGACATATCGGTCCACCGCCCGCCCCTCCGCTCCGGGTCAAATAGCGGAGCGCGCCCGCATCGGGACCCGTAAGCTCCCGTCATGCAGGTGATCCAGTCAACGAAACTCGCCAATGTCTGCTACGAGATCCGCGGCCCCGTCCTCGAAGAGGCGATGCGGCTCGAAGCAGCAGGTCATCGCATCCTCAAGCTCAACACCGGCAACCCCGCGGCCTTCGGCTTCGAGTGCCCGCCGGAGATCCTTGAGGACATGCTCCGCAACCTGGGCAACGCCCACGGCTACGGGGACGCGAAGGGCCTGCTCTCGGCGCGCCGTGCGGTCATGCAGCACTACCAGACCAAGGGCATCGACCTGGACGTCGAGGACATCTACATCGGCAACGGGGTCTCCGAGCTGATCCAGATGTCGATGCAGGCGCTGCTCGACGACGGCGACGAGGTGCTCGTCCCGGCGCCGGACTACCCGCTGTGGACCGCCTCCGTCAGCCTGGCCGGCGGCACCGCCGTGCACTACCGCTGCGACGAGCAGTCCGACTGGATGCCGGACCTCGCCGACATCGAGCGCAAGGTCACCGACCGGACCCGCGCGATCGTGATCATCAACCCGAACAACCCGACCGGCGCCGTCTACGACGACGAGATGCTGCGCGGGCTGACGGACATCGCCCGGCGCCACAACCTGATCGTCTGCTCCGACGAGATCTACGACCGGATCCTCTACGACGGCGCCACGCACACGAACACCGCCGCCATCGCGCCGGACCTGCTGACGCTCACCTTCAACGGGCTCTCCAAGAACTACCGCGTCGCCGGCTACCGCTCCGGGTGGATGGCGGTGTGCGGGCCCAAGAAGCACGCCTCGTCGTACATCGAGGGCCTGACGATCCTGGCGAACATGCGGCTCTGCGCCAACATGCCCTCCCAGCACGCCATCGCCACCGCCCTCGGCGGGCGGCAGTCGATCAACGACCTGGTGCTGCCCGGCGGGCGGATCCTGGAGCAGCGCGACACGGCGTACGACCTGCTGACGCAGATCCCCGGCATCACCTGCGTGAAGCCCAAGGGCGCGCTGTACCTGTTCCCGAAGCTGGACCCGTCCGTCTACAAGATCAAGGACGACCGGCAGATGGTCCTCGACCTGCTCCGCGAGGAGAAGATCATGGTCGTGCACGGTACGGGCTTCAACTGGCCCGAGCCCGACCACTTCCGGATCGTGACCCTGCCCAACGCGAAGGACCTCGCCGACGCGGTCACCCGGATCGGGAACTTCCTCGACGGGTACAGCCAGCCGTAGGCCCCGGGTCCCCGGTACCGGTGGGCGGCCCCCGCGCGCAGCCTCGTAGGTACGGGCCGCGCGCGGGGGCCGCGTCGTTCTACGCGTCGGCGGCGACGAGTCCGGTGGACAGGGCCACGGTGATCGCGGCGACGTGGTGGTAGGCCCGCCCGACGGCGGCGAGCACCGGGTCCTGGCCGCCCGGCCCGGGGAGCGCCCCGTTCAGGCGCGCCGTGAAGCGCGCCCAGCGCTCGCGGTCACCGCTGGCGTAGTAGGCCACGCCGTCCGTGTCGCGCAGCCCGTAGGCCTCGGCGACGTACCGGCGCAGGATCATGCCGCCGAGCGTGGAGCCCTCCAGTACGTAGAGGAACCCGAGCAGGGCCGGGGGGTCCGAGACCGCGGCGGCGCGGATCTCCCGCGCGAGGGCGTCCGCCGGTGCGGCCGCGGTGGACGCCGGGAACACGCCGTCCTCGGCGAAGTACATGAGGTCGCGGTCTATGCAGGGGAGTTTGACCAGGTCCGCCGACCACACCGAGGTGACGCACGGGTCCGTGGCACGGGCGAGCTCGGCCTCCAGCACCGCCAGGACCCGGCGGTAGGCGGCGAGCTGGTCGACGTACCGGTCGAGCGGAAGCGTCCCCGCGAGCATCGCACGGGAGAAGGGCGTGCCCTCCAGGTCCTGGTGCCGCCCGCGGGTGCTCGCCCGGATGCGCTCGACGACCGTGTGGCAGTCCGTGGGGCTCATGCACCCTCCCCCTTCAGGAGCGTCGCGTGCAGGCGGTCGATGAGGTGGCCCTTGCGTTCGATCGTCACGTCGAAGTAGCGGGCGCTCTGCTCGGAACGGCACACTCCGCGCACCGTCTCCATCGCCGAGCGCTTGAGCTCCACCGCCTCCGCCGCGAGCAGGAGGAGCGTCCGGCGCAGCTCCGGATGACCGAGCACGAACTCCTTCAGCCGCGCCCCCACGAGCTCGCCCGACGCAGGCAGGCCGGCGGGCGCGGAGTCGAGCAGTTCGAGGAAGACCCGGTTGCTCAGCTGGCCGAAGTCCTCGTGGGTGGCGCGGCCGCCGAACTCGGGCACGAAGTCGGTCAGATCGTTGAAGAGCTGGCTGGCCAGTCCGAGGTTGCGCATGGCCTCGTCCAGGACCCGCCGCTCGTCCTCCACTACGCCCAGGGCCGCCACCGCCGCGTCCAGCGGCATCCAGAACAGCGTGCCCGTCTTGAGCGCGGCCATCGACTCCCAGAAGGCGACCCGCTCGCCGCGGGGCGCGGCCACCAGTTCGGCGCGGGTGAGCGCGGTGCGCGTGGAGACGTCGACGGCCTGGCCGGTGAGGCCCCGGCCGATCGACTGCAGGAGGCTCCGTACGACGGCCGGGTCGGCCGCGTGCTCCAGCGCCGCGGTGATCAGCAGGGAGCCCGTGTTGAGGGCGAGCGGGATGCCGTGGGTGACGTGGAGGGCGGGCTCGCCGTAGCGGATGCCGCTGCCGTCCTGGATGTCGTCGAGGGCGACCGCGGCCTTCAGGAGGACGCGCACCGCCACGGCCGCGCGGCGGACCGCGGCCAGGTCCGCCGCGGAGGCCTCCTCGCCGGCCCGGCCGGGGAAGCCCCGGTAGTTGCGGTAGGCCCAGAACACCATCGAGGGCCGCAGCGGGGCCCGGCCCGCGGGAGCTCCCGCGGTGGGCGCCAGGGCCTGCTGGCCCACCTTCGAGCCGACGGCGTCGGCGACCGGCGCGTAGAGGGAGCGCGCCAGCACCGCCTCGTACACCGATTCCGGAGCGGAAGGGCCCGCGGTGGTCAGGGAGGCCGAGAAGGCGGCCAGGTCGTCTTCCAGGAGCGCCGCATCGCTCCGCACCACTGCCTCTACGCCCGATATATCCGACACGTCTCCGGACCCAGCCATTTCCGTCCCCCGAGCATCACGCCAGTCGGCCCGCACGTCTCCGTACACACGTGCACCGAAAGGAGAAGGGTGAACGTTGCCGCCCAGCCACCACAAGACAGATTCAAGCCGACACACAGGACCAAGATTCAGCTCAACTTTAGAACGGATCCAATGTAGGATGGTCCCCTGACCACGCAGGAGGCCTCCATGTACGAGCCGATTCGCACCAAGGCGGTCGACCCCCGCATAGGCGCCCACCGCAGCGACTACCCCCGCAGCAGCCGCGCCGAAGCCCTGGACATCCAGCTCGCCGGGCATCTCGCCGCGCTGCTCACCGTGACCGACGAGCTCGGCCTCGACGAGGCCGCCGCCGTCGTCGCCGCCCAGGTGACCCGCCTGCGCGGGGCCCAGCCCGCCCGCGCACCCCAGCGCCCCGGCCGGGAGCCCGACGCCGAGGCCGCCGCCGCGCTGCACCAGCGTGCCCACGACCTCGCCGCCCGCGCCCTGCTCGTCGCCGCGTCCCGCGCCGACACCACGGTCGCGATCCTCGCCGCCGAGCGCATGGACGCGCACGCCGCCGCGCTCGACCTCGTCGGCGCCCACTGACGGCCCCGGTCCGGGGCCGCGGAGGCTCCGGACCGGGTGCCATGCCCTGCGGGGCTTGAACGTGCAACCCGCCTCGCCCCTGCCCGGCTGATGCCCCGCCCTGCGGGCCGCGTCAGCCGCCCTGCGCAGCGGGACCGGCCCTGCGGGGCGAAGTCCCCTACCCGCCCTTCCACCGTTCCCCGGGCTCCGCCCGGACCCGCGCCTCGAACGCCGGACGGGCTGAGAATGCCGCTGCGCGGCATCATCCAGCCTCGCCGGCGTTTGAGGCGTGGGGTCTGGGGCCGAGCCCCAGGGAACGGGCGAAGGGTGGGTCCGGGGCATAGTCGGCAGCGGCGATGCCGCACCAGGGGGTCGCGCCCGTGGGCCAGACCGGGCCGACCGCATCGGCTCGCTCTGTCGCGGCCGGGCCGACACCCGGGATCTTCACCAGCACCTGGGGGCCCCGGGCCCCCAGATCCGGCACCGGCGGCGCCTGTTCGCGGAACTCCACCGTGACCACGTAAGCCCCTTGCTCCGGGAAGCCGTTGACCGCCTCGACGGAGGCCACCACGCGTCGGCTCGTCGGGTCGATCCGGCAGCCGGTGATCCGTACGTCGTCCGGCGCGGCCCCCGCCGGCCGGACCGCCGGCCGCCCGCCCGCCCACACGTACAGTCCCAGCGGGGCGAAGACCAGCAGTCCCGCCACGAACACCAGGGCGACCAACCAGCCCTGCCACTTCAACGCGCTCACGCCCATGGCACGATCCTCCCGGCCACCCGCCCCGGTCACCAGCACCCACGGGCCCACACAGCATTTCGAAGTGGGACCGCCTCGTCACCTCTCGTTCACTCAACTCCACGCGGAATGTGGGTTTCCGCGAGCACTCTGCACCCGTGAGACGCATCCTAGGAATCGCCCTGGCGGTCCTCCTGGTCGGCGGCGTGATAGCCGTCATCGCCATCGGAGGAAAGAAGCCGGAGGGCACGGCAACGAAGACCGTGCGTGGCGTCATCGGTTCGGAGAAGTCCGAGTTCTTCCGCGACCCCGACGTCGTCAAGGCCCTTGCAGACAAGGGCTACACCGTGAAGACCGAAACCTCGGGCTCCTGGGCGATGGACCAACTCGCCCTGAAGGAATTCGACTTCGCCTTCCCCAGCAGCAGCGAACCGGCCACGGAGATCGAGGCGGCGGCCGGAGTGAAGGGCGCACAGAACACCAAGCCCTTCTTCTCCCCGCTCGTCGTCATCGCGCGCTCCAACGCGGCCAAGGTGCTCAGCGAGCACGGCCTCGCGAAGATGACCGGCAAGAACTCCGGCACCCTCCTCCTCGGCCCCTTCCTGAAGGCCGCCGCCGAGGACAAGAAGTGGCAGGAGCTCCAGGGCGGGACCAGCGCCTACCCCGAGCTGTCCGGCACGGTGTTCGTGAAGACCACCGACCCCACCACCTCCAACTCGGGCGCGCTCTTCCTCGCCACCGCCTCGAACGTCGCCAACAGCTCGACCGTCGTCTCCGACGACGCCGGCATCGACCGGACCGCGCCCCTGATGAAGAAGCTGATCTCCGTACAGGGCGCCCTGGAGCAGAGCACGGACGGCCCCTTCCGCGCCTTCATCAGTGGCAGCGGCGAACCGCTCATCCTCGCCTACGAGTCCCAGGTGGCCAGCCTGCTCCAGCAGAAGCAGGATCCGGGCGACATGGTGGTCCTGTATCCCGACACCACCGTCAACTCCCCGCACACCTTCGTGCCGATCAGCGAGAAGGCCAAGGAGCTCGGCTCCCTGCTGGCCACCGACCCGAAGCTGCGCTCGCTCGTGGTCCGCCACGGGTTCCGGCCGACGGAGGGGGTGGCCGAGTTCACCACGGCCACCGCGCCGCACGCCGCGTACCTCAACTCGGGGCTGACCGGCATCCGCCAGGTCGGCGCACCGACCGTCAAGGTCCTGATGGCGCTGGCCGCGCGGGCCAAGGGATAGGGGGGACCACACCACCATGACACTGACACCGCCCGAGAACAGCCCGCTCGTCCTGACCGCTCCCGAGCCCGTGGCCCCCGTCCGGCGGGAGCAGGCCTCCGGCCTGGTACCGCTCCAGGACGGGGTGCGCGAGGAGATGGCCCGCCGGGCCGGGGAGTACGTCGGCTCGCTGGCCGGGATCGACAGCCGCTCCCCCGAGTTCGCGAACCGCATCGGGGAGATCGCCGGCCTCGGCTCCGCCGACATCCGCGGCGCCGCCCAGCAGTCCAACCGCATGCTGGAGCGGGCCGTACGCTCCCTCGGCACGGACGGCGGCGGCGACGCCCAGGGCCGCGTCGCGGGCTCGCTGGTCGAACTGCGCCGCACCGTCGAGGACCTGGACCCGAGCGACAGCGCAGCCAAGGGCGTGCGCAAGCTCCTCTCCAAGCTGCCCGGCGGCAACAAGTTCCGCGACCACGTGGCCAAGTACGCCTCCTCGCAGGCCACCCTCAACCGGATCGTCGGCGCGCTGCGCGGAGGCCAGGACGAGCTGCGGCGCGACAACGCCGCCCTGCACACCGAGCGCGCCCGCCTGTGGGAGACCATGGGCAAGCTCCAGGAGTACGCGGTGCTCACCGAGGCCCTGGACGCGGCCGTCGAACAGCGGATCGCCGACCAGATCGACCCGCAGCAGGCCGACTCGCTGCGCGTGGACGTGCTGTTCCCCGTACGGCAGAAGCACCAGGACCTGCTGACCCAGCTGGCCGTCTGCGCGCAGGGCTACCTGGCGATGGACGTGGTCCGGCGCAACAACGAAGAGCTGATCAAGGGCGTCGACCGGGCCGCGACCACCACGGTGTCCGCGCTGCGGATCGCCGTGATGCTGGCGCAGGCGCTGCGCACCCAGGACGAGGTGACCAAGCAGATCGACACCCTGCGCAACACCACGGAAGGCCTGATCCTCGGCAACGCGGAGATGCTGGCCACGCAGAGCGGGGAGATCCAGCGGATCGCCGCCGACCCGGCCGTCGGTGCGGAGACGCTGCGGACGGCCTTCGCCCAGATCTACGAGACGCTCGACACCATCGACACCTTCAAGGCGCAGGCCACCGAGAACATGGCCGCCACCGTGGAGTCCCTGACCGGCGAACTCCGACACGCCTCCGCGTACCTGGCGCGCACCCGCACCGCGAGCGCCCTGGAAGGCGGCGAAGCCCGATGAACGGCATGAGCATGAGCATGCGCGGCGCTGTGATGCGCAGACGGCTCGCCGCGGCGGTGGCGCTCGCCGCCACCCTGCTCGGTGCGAGCGCGTGCTCGGAGAACTCCGACCACCCGAAGCCGAAGCAGACCGAGTACCAGGAGGGCAAGCTGCGCGTCCTGGCCTCCAGCGAGCTGTCCGACATGGACGAGGTGCTGAAGGCGGCGAAGGCCGCCACCGGGGTCGGCGTGGAGCTGACCATGTCGGGCACCCTCGATGCGGTCGAGCAGATCGCCTCCGGCAAGGCGGACGGCACGTACGACGCCGTCTGGCTCTCCTCCAACGACTACCTGAGGCTGCGGCCCGAGGCCGCGGGCAAGCTGTCGAGCGAGACCCCGGTGATGTCCTCGCCCGTCGCCCTCGGCGTGAAGCCCGAGGCACTGGCCCGGCTCGGCTGGAAGCCCGAGTCGGTGACCTGGTCGGCGGTCCACGAGGCCGTGGCCGGCGGGAAGCTGACGTACGGGATGACCGACCCGGTGCGCTCCAACTCCGGCTTCTCCGCACTGATTTCGGTGGCCTCCGGGCTCTCCGGCGCCCAGGCGGCGCTGACCGACGCGGACGTGGCGAAGGCGCAGCCGATGCTGAAGGGGTTCTTCACCGGGCAGAAGCTGACCTCGGGTTCCTCGGGCTGGCTGGCCGGCGCGTACACCCAGCGCGGGGACGTGGACGCGCTGGTGAACTACGAGTCGGTGCTGCTGTCCATGAACCGGGACACGAAGACGAACCTGACGGTGATCCGGCCGCTCGACGGCGTGGTCACGGCCCACTACCCGCTGACCCTGCTGACCTCGGCCCCGGCCGGGGCCCGCGAGTCGGGGCGCGTGCTGACCGAGTACCTGCGCGGCACCGATGCGCAGAAGGCGATCACCGAGAAGACCTTCCGGCGGCCCGTCGCGGCCGGGGTGACCCCGGCGGCCGGGCTGAACCCGGACAAGCGGCGCGAGCTCCCCTTCCCCGGCACCCGGTCGGTGGCGGACGGGCTGCTGGCCAGCTACGAGAACGAACTGCGCCGGCCCTCGCGCACGGTGTACGTGCTGGACACCTCGGGGTCGATGGCCGAGGAGGACCGGATCGGCCGGCTGAAGGCGGCGCTCACCGACCTGACGGGGACGGGGAGTTCGGGAACCGGTGAACGGTTCCGGGACCGCGAGGAGGTCACGCTGCTGCCCTTCGGCGACAAGGTGAAGAAGGTCCTGACGCACGCCGTCGAGCCCGGCAATCCCGGCCCCGCCCTGGACGCGATCCGGGGGGACGTGAAGTCGCTGCAGCCGGACGGGGGCACGGCCATCTACAGCAGTCTGCAGGCGGCGTACCAGCAGCTCGGCAAGGGCAATGCGGACGCCTTCACCTCGATCGTGCTGATGACGGACGGCGAGAACACCGCGGGCGCCGGGGCCAAGCAGTTCGACGCCTTCTACGCGGGGCTGCCCGAGGCGCAGAAGCACACCCCGGTCTTCGCGGTGCTGTTCGGCGACTCGGACCGCAAGGAACTCGCCCACATCACCGAACTGACCGGCGGGCGGCTCTTCGACGCCACCGACGGGAACGGTTCGCTGGACGGAGCCTTCGAGGAGATCCGTGGCTACCAGTAGGCCGCTCGGCGCACGGCTCCTCGGCTTCCTGGAGTCCAAGAAGAACCTGGCCGGCAGCGCCTGCGGGGTGGTCGGGGTGGGCCTGACCCTCACCGGGGTGGCCGGCACGTACTGGCCGGTGGTGGTCGCCGGGCTGTACGGGGCGGGCGCGCTCGTCGCCCCGCCGGACCTGCCGGCGCCGCCGGTCCCGCCGGAGCCCGCCGAGCACCTGGGCTTCGTACGGGAGGACTTCGCGCGGCTCCAGGAGTACGTCGGCGACGTGGACCTGCCGGCGGAGCCCGCCGAGGTGCTGACCGGGCTGCTGGAGCTGTACGCGGCGATGCTGGAGCCGGGCTGGGTGGCGGGCGTGCTGGCCGCCGACCCCGAGGCGGTTCACGCGCTGACCCGGGCCATCCGCACGGACGTGCCGGAGTGCGTGGACACCTACAACCGGACCCGCTGGTGGACCCGGCTCACGGCGGGCGGCGAATCGCCCGAGCGCCACCTGGAGCGGCAGCTGACGCTGCTGCGCGAGGAGGCGGAACGCATGACGGCGGACCTCCGTGAAACGGAGGCCCGCCGTCAGCAGACGCACACGACCTATTTGGAAGGTCGCAGGGAAACCTAGATCGGGGAATCCCGCGTCAACCCGTGGCCGGGGACAGCCGGCCGCAGGAGTTCGGTGGGGGCAGGATCAGCCCAGGCGCTCGACGAGCGCTTCGTACTGGTCCCACAGCTCCTTCGGCGTGTGGTCGCCGTAGGTGTTCAGGTGCGCGGGGACCAGCGAGGCCTCGTCGCGCCAGACCTCCTTGTCGACCGTGAGCAGGAACTCCAGGTCGGCGGCGGGCAGGTCCAGGCCGTCGGTGTCCAGGGAGGCGACGGTCGGCAGGATGCCGATCGGGGTCTCCACACCCTCGGCGGTACCGTCGAGGCGCTCGACGATCCACTTCAGGACGCGGCTGTTCTCGCCGAAGCCGGGCCACACGAACTTGCCCGCATCGTTCTTGCGGAACCAGTTCACGTAGTAGATCTTCGGGAGCTTGGACTGGTCCTTGTCCTTGGCCACGTCGACCCAGTGACCCATGTAGTCGCCCATGTTGTAGCCGCAGAACGGCAGCATGGCGAAGGGGTCGCGGCGCAGCTCGCCGACCTTGCCCTCGGCGGCGGCGGTCTTCTCGGAGGCGATGTTCGAGCCGATGAAGACGCCGTGGTTCCAGTCGAAGGACTCGGTGACCAGCGGCACTGCGGAGGCGCGGCGGCCGCCGAAGAGGATCGCGGAGATCGGGACGCCCTTGGGGTCCTCCCACTCGGCGGCGATCGTCGGGCACTGCGAGGCCGGGACGGCGAAGCGGGCGTTCGGGTGGGCCGCCGGGGTGTCGGACTCGGGGGTCCAGGCGTTGCCCTTCCAGTCGATCAGCTGGGCGGGGGCTTCCTCGGTCATGCCCTCCCACCAGACGTCGGAGCCGTCCGGGGTGAGCGCGACGTTGGTGAAGACGGTGTTCGCGTACATGGTCTTCATGGCGTTGGCGTTGGTGTGCTCGCCGGTGCCGGGGGCGACGCCGAAGAAGCCGGCCTCGGGGTTGATCGCGTAGAGGCGACCGTCCTCGCCGAAGCGCATCCAGGCGATGTCGTCACCGACGGTCTCCACGGTCCAGCCGGGGATCGTGGGCTCCAGCATGGCGAGGTTCGTCTTGCCGCAGGCGCTCGGGAAGGCCGCGGCGATGTACTTCGACTCGCCCTGCGGCGGGGTGAGCTTGAGGATCAGCATGTGCTCGGCGAGCCAGCCCTCGTCGCGGGCCATGACGGACGCGATGCGCAGGGCGTAGCACTTCTTGCCGAGCAGGGCGTTGCCGCCGTAGCCCGATCCGTAGGACCAGATCTCGCGGGTCTCGGGGAAGTGCGAGATGTACTTGGTGGTGTTGCACGGCCACGGCACGTCGTCCTGGCCCTCGGCGAGCGGAGCGCCGAGGGTGTGGACGGCCTTGACGAAGAACCCGTCGGTGCCGAGCTCGTCGAGGACGGCCTGTCCCATGCGGGTCATGGTGCGCATGGCGACCGCGACGTAGGCGGAGTCGGTGATCTCGACGCCGATCGCGGAGAGCTCCGAGCCGAGGGGGCCCATGCAGAAGGGGACGACGTACATCGTGCGGCCCTTCATGGAGCCGCGGAAGATGCCACCCTCCTCGCCCTTGCCGGCGAAGAGCTCCTTCATCTCGGAAGGGGCCTTCCAGTGGTTGGTCGGGCCCGCGTCCTCCTCCTTCTCGGAGCAGATGAAGGTACGGTCCTCGACGCGCGCGACGTCGGAGGGGTCGGAGGCCGCGTAGTACGAGTTCGGGCGCTTGGCCGGGTCCAGCTTCTTGAAGGTGCCCTTGGAGACGAGCTCCTCGCAGAGGGCCTCGTACTCGGCCTCCGAACCGTCACACCAGACGATGCGGTCAGGCTGGGTGAGGGCTGCGATGTCACCGACCCAGGAAATGAGCTCCTGGTGCTTGGTGGGGACGTCGGAAGTGGTGCCAGCCGCGATGTCGCGCGCCACGATCGCTCCTTGTTGAGGGGTTTGATTTGTGATTGCCCCGTGGGGGCCGCGACCCGGACGCTTCGCGCTCCGCTCATCCGGTGTCGACCGCACTCATCTGATCATCCGGTGCGTGTGCGCATATGTCCAGGGGGCCTCTCACGTGAGCATCGCCACTCCGGTCAATCTTCCGTAAAGCGCACTAACGGAAACCTACGCAACCGTAGGTAGCATGGCCGGCATGACTTCCGACGCCGCTGCCGTGGCCGCTCCGATGGTCGAAACCGCCGATCAGGAGACCAAGCCGCTCATGCGCGGCTGGCTCCACACCGGCATGTTCCCCGCCGTGGTGATCGCCGGCCTCGCCCTGATGGCCTTCACCGACTCGACCCGGGCCCGGGTCGCGTGCGGCGTGTACATCCTCACCGCAAGCCTGCTCTTCGGAGTCAGCGCCGTGTACCACCGCGGTACGTGGGGCCCGCGCGGCGAGGCGATCCTGCGGCGGCTCGACCACGCCAACATCTTCCTGATCATCGCGGGCACGTACACCCCGCTGACCGTGCTGCTGCTCCCCGACTCCAGCGGGCGGACCCTGCTGTGGGCGGTCTGGATCGCGGCCGCGGCCGGCATCGCCTTCCGCGTCTTCTGGGTCGGCGCCCCGCGCTGGCTCTACACGCCCTGCTACATCGCCATGGGCTGGGCGGCGGTCTTCTTCCTCCCCGACTTCATGCGCACCGGCGGCATCACCGTCCTGGTGCTGGTGATCGTCGGCGGCCTGCTCTACAGCGTCGGCGGCGTCATCTACGGCATGAAGCGCCCGAACCCCTCCCCCCGCTTCTTCGGCTTCCACGAGGTCTTCCACTCCCTGACCCTGGCCGCCTTCGTCGCCCACTACGTGGGCATCTCGATCGCCGCGTACACCCACTGACCGGAACGGGGCCCCGCCGCGCGAGCGGTCAGGGCCCCGCCTCCTACCGGGCGTCTACGGGCAGGCGTAGCCGTCACCGTCCGGGTCCAGGCGGAGCGGGTCGCTGCCGTTGACCTTCAGGCGGGCCGGGTACTTGTGGGCGGCCAGCCAGTCGCAGCGGGCCTTCGTCGTCGCCTTCACCTCTGCCGGGAACCGCGTGGGCACGCACACGTTGGCCGTGCCGTAGTGCCGGTCGCAGCCGGCCACGCTCGGGGCCACCGGGGCCGAGTCCCGCTTCGCGGGGTTCTGCTTCGGGGCCGCCAGCTCACCGGCGAAGGTGTGCTCGTGCGCGGTCGGAGGCTCGGCGGTGGCCGCCAGGGCCGACGGGCCGCCCAGGTGCACCCACTGCGCGATCGACGGGATGCCGTTCGCGTCGACCGCGAAGAGCATGTACCAGCCGGGCGGAGCCAGGTTCGGGTTGCTGGTGACGTTAAGGTCGATGGTGGTGCCGTTGACGACGGTCAGCGGCAGGTCCACGAACCGCTGGTTCGGGTCCGAGGAGTGGGTGACCGCCGCCGGACGGATCAGCTCCGCCTTGGCGACCGCCCGGTTGACGGTGATCCGCTGCGTGTCCCCGTACACCCACTGGTTGTCGATCACCGAAGTGATCTGTGGGCGCGCGCCCTTGAAGAGGTACGGCGGGGTGTAGATCGACACGTTGTGGTTGTACGTGCCGTTGCCCGGGTTGTCCCCGACCGACATGACGCGGCCGTCCGGCATCAGGAACGACGCCGAGTGGTACGTCCGCGGGATCGGGTCGGTGGCCAGGCCCGCCTGGTAGGTGTTGGTGGTCGGGTCGAAGAACGAGGCCTCGTACACCGGGTCGGCCCGGTCGTGCAGCCCGCCGCCGGTCTCCAGCACCTTGCCGTCCGGCAGCAGTACCGCGGACACGAACATCTTGCCCTCGGCGCCGGTCTGCGCCCGCTTGCCCGCACCCTGGTCGACCAGGCCCTGCGGCAGGTCCGGGCCGGCCGTGTAGGCGGGGCTCGGCTGCTTCAGGTCGATGATGTCGGTGAGCCGGTTCGCGGCCGGGTTGCGCTCGTTGTTGCCGCCGCCGATGGTCAGGACCCGCTGGTCCTGTGCCGGGGGCAGCAGCACGCTCGCCGACTCGTCGCGCTCGTCCTTGTTCCGCAGGCCGGGTACGTCGGTGATGGTGTTGGCGTTGTAGTCGTAGACCGAGGCGCCGGTGCCCGGGGTGCCGTTGCCGAAGGTGTGGCTGCCCGAGTAGAAGAGCCGCCCGTCCTGCATGAGGATCATCGACGGGTACAGGCCCCAGTACGACCAGGTCTGGTTGACCTCGTTCATCGGCAGCCACTTGTTCTGCGCCGCCGAGAACTTCTCCGCGGTCACGTTGCCCGTGGAGTCCTCCTTCAGACCGCCGAAGGAGATCACGTCACCGTTGCCGAGGATCGTCGCGGACGGGTACCAGTGCCCGCCGTTCATGTCGTTCGTCTTCGTGTACTTCTCGGTCGCCGGATCGAAGGTGTACGAGTCCTTCAGCCCCTGGTAGCCGATCGTGCCGTCCGCCGAGGGATAGCCCTTGTTGCCGCTCATCACCAGCACCCGGCCGTCGGCCAGCTGGACGTGGCCGGAGCAGAACATGTCCACGGGCGTCGGGATCGTCTTGAACGAGCCGTTCGCCGGGTCGTAGACGGCGGAGGTGAAGGTGCCCGCATTGAACTGGGCGATGTCGTTGCCCGAACCGGCGATCAGCAGCACCTTGCCCTTCTTCAGCACGACGGCGTGCATCGACCGCACCGGGTTCTTGGCGGCGATCACCTCCCACTTGCCCTTCGCGCACTCCGTGGCCGTGCCCGTGCAGCCGGGCTGCGGCGGGGTGACGCCCACCTCCTCCAGCGCGTAGTCGTCGGTGGTGAGCGTGCCCACCCCGTAGACGGACAGGCCCCACACGATCTTGTCGGTATTGGGCGGGACCGCCGGCGTACGGACCGCCGTGCGCGCCCACGCGGCACTGACCGGGGGGTTCTGCAGGTCGGTCCAGTACTGCCAGCCGGCCACCGTGTCGTGGCGGAACACCGTCACCGACACGTCCGGGGTGTTCGACTTGTACCAGGCCGAGAGGTCGTACTGCCGGCCCGGCACGACCGTCGGGGCGCAGGTGCCGTTCTCGGTGACCAGGGCCTTGCGGTCGCCCTCCACCCGGCGGGTGAGCGAGACCTTCATCGCCTTGGTGCCGGAGTGCGCGTCGGCGACGGTCGCGAAGGTGAAGTCGTTGTCGCCCCAGCCGGATTTCGACCAGCAGGACGGCATGTCGGAGCCGGCCGGGCCGGCGGTCTCGAAACCGGGGTTGGTGAGCAGGTTGGGCGGTCCGGCCGAGGCCTGCTGCGGCGCGGTCAGCAGCAGGCCCGCAGTCATCGCCCCGACGGCCAGCAGAGCGGCCCGCCACCCTGCCCTGCGCCGGATCTTCCTCTCCATGGGGAGCATCCCTTCGTGCGGCTCAACGCGTGCGGTTCAACTGGCGTGGCTCAACTCGTGTGCGTACGGTCCGCCTTGCCCGGGAGGTAGACGAGCGCCTCCGTCGCCGCGAAACGCAGGACGAAGGTGGTGACCAGAGCGAGCGCGGTCGCGGACAGGACCCCGAAGCCCCACGTGCCGACGAACACCGCGATCAGCGGGATCCGCAGCAGCAGATCGGCATTGGCCAGCAGCGTGAAGCGCCCGAGGCGGTCGGCCCAGTGCCGGTGCCGGCGCCGGTCGCGGAACAGCAGGGTCTCGATGAGGAGGAAGTTCCACAGCACCCCGGCCTGGTTCGCCACCACCTCGGCGACCAGGTAGTTCATACCGGTGTGCGTGAGCATCCACAGCGCGGCCAGGTTCGGGACGAAGCCGGAGAGCCCGACCAGCCCGAAACCGATCATCCGGGCCAGCGGGGTCGCCGAGCGCAGCGAGGCCAGGTGGGTGAGGAAGCGCAGTCCCTCGCGGGCGGTGGACTTCGACTCCCCGGAAAAACGGTCCTGGAAGACGAAGGGGACCTCGGCCACCCGCTCCGGGCGGCAGCGCACGGCCAGCTCCAGCAGGATCTTGTAGCCCAGCGGCTTGAGCGCCTCCTCCGTGACCGCCGAGCGGCGCATCGCGAAGAACCCGCTCATCGGATCGCTGATCCCGCGCAGAGCACGCGGGAAGAGCCCCTTGGTCAGCCAGGTCGCTCCGCGCGAGACGGCGATCCGGTAGCTCCCGGCGAGCCCGGCCCGACTGCCCCCGGCTATGTAGCGGGAGGCCACGACCAGGTCGGCGCCGGTGCGCGCGCCCTCCCCGACGAGCTCGGGGACCAGGTGGGGCGGGTGCTGGAGGTCGGCGTCCATGACGACGATCCAGTCGGTGTCCGCCCGGCCGATCCCCTCCACGACGGCCCCGCCGAGCCCGCCGTCGGGGCTCTCCCGGTGCAGGACTTCCACCGGGAAGGCGCATTCCAGGGCGGCCTTCTCGATGACGGCCGGGGTGTCGTCCGTGGAGTCGTCGACGAACAGCACCGACACGGGCAGGTGTGCGGGCAGCGCGGCGGCCAGCCTGCTCAGCAACTCGTCGATGTTTCCCGCCTCGTTGAAGGTCGGGATGATGAGGGTGACACTGCCCGGGGCGGGCGCCTCGACGGCGGCCTCCGCAAGGTTCGGTGCATGCGGGGCATTCAGTGCGTGCGGGGTCCACAGGTCTTCGCTCATGCCGGATCAACTCCCGTTGACGGTGCGATCCGTACGCCGGATCTCGATGCGGTCCTCGCCCTCGCCGAAGACGGCGACCGGCGTCGAATGCTCCAGCGCGGCCTTCACGTTCGGCAGTTGCGCCGCGTCGCGCCGGACGGTGGGCGAGGAGACCACGTAGTCGATGTCCCGCCAGCCGCCCGGCAGGGTCTTGGTGACCGCCGGGTCCAGGTCGGCCTTGTAGAACCAGATGGCGCCGAGCCCCGGGTCGAACCCGTGGTGGACGGCGTCCAGCCACAGCGCGTCGTCGACCAGCACCCGGGTCGTGGCGGGCTCGCGCACCTCGCGACCGAGCCAGGCCGCGGCCTGCCGGTACGGGGCGTTCGCGTCGGCCGTGAGCGCCGTGCGGTTGCCGTCGTACCAGCGCGGCAGGAGGTACACGGCGGCCGAGGCGGCCAGGACGCCGATCAGCGCCCACCGCCCGTAGGCCAGGGTCCGCCGCTCCCCCGGCGCGCGGCGGCGGCGCAGCACGGCGTGGGTGACGCTGGCCGCGCCCCCGGCGAGGACCAGCGCCAGGAACGGCAGCGCCTGGATCACGTACATCGCCGGGAGGTAGCCGGAGGGCCGCAGCGCGACCAGGCCGAGGATGACCACGGCCAGCGCCGGGCCGGCGAGCGCCCGGGCCGTGACCGACCAGCGGATGGTGACGAGGAGCAGGACCGCGCCGGCCAGACCGCCGAGCGGCAGCACGGTGTCGTAGTACAGCCAGGACTCGAAGACCCCGTGCGAGCCGGAGCCGGGGTCGAGGATGAAGCCGGAGCCGGCCCGGCCCATCTGGTAGACGATCCCGTCGATGAGGGAGACGTGGCCGGAGCCGGGCAGCAGCTCGGCGTTGAGCAGCGCGTACAGGGGGTACGTCACCCCGATGAGCACGCAGGCGGTGACGGCTCCGGTGACGGCGAACTTGCGGGTGTCCCGGTGACTGTGGCGCCACATCGTCACCAGCAGCGCCGGGAGCACCACCAGCATCGTTTCCTTCGTCAGCACGGCGGTGGCGGCCGCCAGTCCTGAGGCGAAGTGGTGCCACAGGTGGCGGCTGGGGGACGCGGCGAGGCAGAAGGCCAGCAGCATCCACATCACGGCGATGTTGTCGAGGAAGATCTCCCGCTGGAGCACGACGGAGAGCGGGGAGAGCCCGAACAGGCCCATGGCGAGACCGGCCGCCCAGCGCGGCAGCCAGAGGCGGCGCGCGAGCACGTAGAGCAGGACCGAACTGGCGGCGGACACGGCGAGCATCGAGAAGCGCATCGGCGCGACGGTCATCGCGTCGGGTACGAACAGGGACGGCAGGTACGTCAGGCCCGCTATCTGGATCCAGCCGAGCGGGGGGTGGTCGTACCAGTAGGTGTAGTGGGCCAGCCCCTTGCCCTGCTGGACGGCCCAGGCCTGCGCGAGGTAGGTGCCCTCGTCGTCGCTGAGGGTCGGGAAGTTCGTGATGTTCCAGCCCTGCACGAGGAGGATCGCGAGCAGCAGCGCACCGCAGAGCAGCAGGTCGGGGCGGGAGGAGCGGAACCGGACCAGCGGCCGGGCCGGCGCGGGCGGGCGGACCCCGAGGCCGCCGGTCCGCCGGCGCGGGATGAGGGCGGCATCGGCGGCGGCGGAGTCGGTGGTTGTCGAACCGGGCGCGGGCTCAGTGGCCGTGGGCAGGGTGGCGGTCACCGGGGGCTGTCCTCTCGGGTGAGGGTCTTCAGGCTGCTCGGACTGCTCTGGCCGCTCGGGCCGCTCGGACCACTCGGGCCACTCGGCACTTCGCCGGACGGGGACGCGAGGTGGGCTCCGGTGTGGCTCGTGAGCTCCCACTCGTTGCGTCCGCGCTGCTCGCGCCAGACCGCGCGGATCGCGGCGCCGGCCAGCATCACCTGGTAGAACGGGCCGCCGACCACGAGCTTGACGTAGTGCACGAAGCGCACCCGCAGCCCGTACTGACGGCCGAAGTCGTGCAGGCCGACCACCTCGAAGACGAAGGTCACCATCGCCGTGATCATCGGCAGGAAGGTGACGATCGCGACGCCGACGGGCACGTCGAGGAAGACGGCGACGGCGAAGTTCACCGGGATGACGACCCCGGAGGTGGCCTGCATGAACGGGGTCATGAGCGTGTACCGGGCCAGCCACCGCTGGCCGCGGCCGGGCAGCTGCTGCCAGTCCTTCTTGCGGTAGACCTGGAGGAAGCCCTGGTTCCAGCGGGTGCGCTGCTTGAGCAGGCTCACCAGGGACCCCGGGGTCTCCTCGCGGGTCACCATGTCGGAGTCGTAGGCGACGACCACCTTCTTGCCGACGGAGGACAGCCGCACGCCCAGGTCGCAGTCCTCGGCGAGGCAGTTCGGGTCCCAGCCGCCGGCCTCGCGCAGGACCTCGGTGCGCACGAAGACGGTGTTGCCGCCGAGCGGGATGAAGCCCTTCTCGGCGTGCAGGTGCAGCCGGGAGCGGAACCAGAAGAAGTACTCCAGGCAGTTGCGCAGGCTGTACCAGCTGGAGTGGAAGTTGATGAGCTGGACCCCGCCCTGGACCACGTCGGCGTCGGTGGCGCGGAAGGCGTGGTCCACGTGGGACAGCAGCTCGGGATGGACCTGGTCCTCGGCGTCGAAGACCCCGACGATGTCGCCCCGGCAGTGCGGGAGGGCGGTGTTGAGGGCCTTCGGCTTGTTCTTGACCTCGTGGTGGTCGGTGACGACGCGTACGAGACCGGGCGCACGGGCGGCGGCGCGCTCGGCCACCTCCGCGGTCCCGGGGTCGTCGTGGCCGACGATCACGATGATCTCGTAGTCGCGGTGGCTCGATTCCAGGAGCCGCTCGATGGTGTGCTCCAGGACCGCCTGCTCGTGGCGGGCGGGCAGCAGCAGCGAGAAGGCGAGCCGGCCGCCGCCGTCGGGGCGGTCGAAGCGGGTCGAGGCGAGCGTCTCGGGCGTCCGCCACGCGTGCATCTGCCACCAGAGCGTGAACGCCGCCATCCAGAAGAGTGCGAGCGATACGACACAAATGAACACGGATATGAACAAAGCGTCCCCCACAGACATGCCGCAACCCCAGGCGGCGATCCCCAAACCCCCCGGGGACGGGCGCGCACGGCAGGCTCCCCAGCCCGCCGCCCTCGCCCCGTCCCCGATTCCCCCCGCGTGCGCAACCCCCGGTGCGCGCTACCCCGGCGCACCCTGGCGCCGACAGTGACCGATCGGTGACTCCGAAGTCATGAGATTAGGCAGCGAACATGACGCGTAGGAGCTATCGAGATAAAAACCACGTTGCCGAACTGACCTTCAATCAAACGGAATTGACGCTACTCCACTCGATTCAGGGATGAACCGTACCCAACTGGTCCGCCAGCTCGACCGGATCGGTCGTAGGCCGCGCGCAGACGAAATGTCGACAGACATACGCCGTCGGGCGGTCGTGCACGAGCGTGCGCTCGGCCAGAAGGGGGAACTCCCCACCACTGCCGTCCGCCGCCCCCGGCAGACCCGTCGCCACGACCGCCCCGGGAGCCGTCCCCAGCAACGCGACCCGGTGCAGCTCCGCCCGCGCCGGATCCTCCGGATGACCCACCACGGCGACCTCGCGCGGCCCGTCGACCAGCGCCTCGGCGACCGCCAGCCCGTGCCCGATGAAGCGCGGAGCGCGCGGCCCGAGCGCGTGCACCACGGCGAGCGCCCGCTCGGCCGCCGTACGGTGCGCCTGCGACCCGGTGTGCGCAGCGTACGAGAGCAGCGCGCCGGCGGCGGCCGTCCAGCCGGAGGGGGCCGCGGTGTCGGTCGGGTCCTGCGGGCGCCTGATCAGCCGCTCCGCATCGTGCGCCGTGTCGTACAGCGAGCCGTCCTCGGCGGTGAACCGGTCCAGGACCAGATCGAGGAGGAACCCGGCGAATTCCAGCCAGACCCCTTCACCGGTGACGGCCCCCAGCGCCAGGAACCCCTCGGCGACGTCCCCGTAGTCCTCCAGCACCCCGGCGTTCGCCCCGACCCGCCCGTCCTTGCTGGTCCGTGCGAGGCGGGCCATGCGGTCCATGTGCACCCTGACCAGCAGATCGGCGGCCTCCGTGGCCCGCTCGACCAGATCGGGCCGGTCGAAGAAGGCCCCGCACTCGGCGAGGGCCGCGATGGCCAGCCCGTTCCAGGCGGCGACGATCTTGTCATCCCGGCCGGGCGCGGGCCGCCCCTGCCGCGCGACGAGCAGCCGCTCCTTGAACCCGGTGAGCCGCTCGTCCCCGATGTCCGGCCCCTGCACGGGAAGTTGGAGCACCGACATCCCGTGCTCGAAGGTCCCCTCCTCCGTCACCCCGAAGCAGGCGGCGGCCAGGTCCCCGTCCTCCTCCCCCAGCACCTCGCGCAACTGGGCGGGAGTCCAGGCGTAGTAGGCGCCCTCGACGTGCTTGCCGGTCGCCGGGTCCTCACTGTCGGCATCCAGCGCCGAGGCGAAGCCGCCCTCGTGAGTGCGCAGTTCGCGCACCATGAAGTCGGCGGTCTCCAGGGCGACCCGCCGCGCGAGCTCGTCCCCGGTGGTGCGCCACAGGTGGGCGTACACCCGGCAGAGCAGCGCATTGTCGTAAAGCATCTTCTCGAAGTGCGGAACGACCCACTCCCGGTCCACGGAGTACCGCGCGAACCCGCCCCCGAGCTGGTCGTAGATCCCGCCCCGGGCCATCGCCTCACAGGTATCCGCGGCCATCTGCAACGCCCCCTCGGACCCGGTCCGGGCGTGGTGACGCAGCAGGAATTCCAGCACCATGGACGGCGGGAACTTCGGAGCCCCGCCGAATCCGCCGCGCGTGGCGTCGTACTCCCGCACCAGCCCGAGCAGCGCCTGCGCGAGCTCCTCGGGCCCGGGGGTGCCGGCCTTCCCGTAGTCGAGCTGCCGCCCCGCGAGGTCCCGTACGATCCGCTGCGCGACCTCCGCCACCTCCTCGGGCCGCCCGACCCACGCGGTGCGCACGCCTTCGAGCACCTGCATGAAGGAGGGCATCCCGTGCCGGGGCTCGGGCGGGAAGTAGGTCCCGAAGTAGAAGGGCTCGGCGTCGGCCGTCAGGAACACCGTCATGGGCCAGCCGCCCTGCCCGGTGGCGGCCTGCACGGCCTCCATGTAGACGGCGTCGATGTCGGGCCGCTCTTCGCGGTCGACCTTGACGTTGACGAAGTGCTCGTTCATGTAGGCGGCGGACAGCTCGTCCTCGAAGGACTCGTGCGCCATGACATGACACCAGTGGCAGCTCGAGTAGCCGACGCTGAGCATCACCGGCACCCCGCGCTCCCGCGCCTCCGCGAAGGCTTCGGGGGACCAGGGCCACCAGTCGACGGGGTTGTCGGCGTGCTGGAGCAGATACGGCGAGGTCTCGTTCGCGAGGCGGTTCGGCATGGCCCCATCCTCCCGCACGGATCTCCGCGGGCCGCTCTCCCCTACCCGCTTCGCGCCGGTCGTGTCCTTCCGGTCGCGCGTGCCGACCGGTCCGTCGCACCGGCGGTCATTGGGCGACGGCTTGTCCCCGCTTCAGGGGAAGGGACCGCCGCTGGGCGGCCAAGCGGTCGATCAGGGTGAGTGCGGGCGCCGTCAGCACCGTGGTGACCAGCGTCATCACCACGAGCATGGCGAACACGGTGGGCGTGATGATCCCCAGTTCCAGTCCGACACCGAGCACCACGAGCTCGGTCAGCCCCCGGCAGTTCATGAGTGCGCCGAGCGAGAGCGCCTCCTGCCAGCCGAGCCCGGTCACCCGGGCCGCACCGGTGCTGCCGGCCCACTTGGTGACGGTCGCCACGGCGACGATGACGGCGCACCAGCCCCACAGGCCCGGCTCCGCGCCGATCAGCCGGAAGTCGGTCTTCAGCCCGGAGTAGGTGAAGAACAGGGGCAGGAGGAGCACCACGGTGAAGCCCCGCATCAGTTCCACGGCCGCCGCCTGTGCCGCGCCGCGCGGAACGACGGCACCGAACAGGAAGGCTCCGAAGATCGGGTGGATGCCGATCCAGTCCGTGGCGAACGATGCCAGCAGGATCCCGGTGAGGAGCAGGGGAAGAACGGCGATTCCCTCGCCCAGCCGGTCCGCGTGACGCTCGGCCAGTCGGGCCAGCAGGGGGCGCAGCCCGTACATCATCGCGAAGATGAACACGGCGGTCAGGGCGACGGTGGTGACCACCCCGGTCAGGGAGGTGTCATGGCCCAGCGCCGTCGCCAGGGCGAGCAGGCACCAGGCGGTGATGTCGTCGACGGCCGCGCACGTGAGGGCGAGTGCCCCTACGGGGGTGCGGTCCATCTTCCGGTCCGTGAGGATCCGTGCGAGCACCGGGAACGCGGTGATGCTCATCGACAGGGCCATGAAGAGCGCGAACGCCGGGAACCCGATGCCGGTGTCGGCGAACCTCCCGTACATCGCCAGTGCGAGGAGGATTCCGCCGGCCATGGGCACGGCCACGCTCACGTTGCTGACCAGTGCCGCGACCTTGCCGCGGCTGCGGACCTGCCCCACGTTCAGCTCGTACCCGACCAGGAACATGAAGAGGACCAGGCCGACCTGGGCCAATGCGTTGATCACGGGCAGCAGGTCCGCGGGGAAGAGCCAGCGCTGCCCCGCGGGCCAGACGGCTCCGAAGAGGGAGGGGCCCAGCGCGATACCGGTCATGATCTCGCCGATGACCGGGGGTTGCCCCAGCCGCCGGCAGAGGAGGCCCGCCGCACGGCAGCAGCCCATGATCAGGGCGATCATCAGGAAGAGATGGGCTATGGGAGATACAGCGGGAAGACCAAGGGCGAGCTCAGCCGTCATCAGCGAAGCCTCCGTTCTCTGAATTGTCGATCAAGTCGGTGAACCACGGGGCGGGGCGGCCGGGGCCACCCCGCCCGTGAAGCTAATTTCCGGCCGGCCGGGTCATGCCCTGCCACACTTCGGCCAGCACGTCCGGGCGGGCCATTTCCGCATGGCTGCAGTCGACACGGGCGATATCGAGGCGGCCCGATACGAAGGGGTTCCAGACGGTCGCGTCGGGTGCTCCGACGGGCCTGTCACGTCCCGCCTCGTAGAACCGGACGTCACCGTCGAACTCTCCGGGAACGTGCTCCGTGATGATCCGGTGATTGTTCCGGTAGACCGCGGCGATTTCCGGGAGGTGACGTTCGGCGAGTTCGGTGAACAGGCTCCGGTCCCGGCGCAGCCCCGCCAGGACCCCCGCCATCGTGAACGGCTCGTCGCCGCTCTCGGCCCGTACGCCGAAGAACTCGGCGAGCCCCGCCGCCACTTCCTCCTCCGTGAGGGGAAGCGGCGCCTCGGCCGGCTGTACGAGGTAGGAGTCCAGCAGCGCGAGGATCTCCACCTGCTCGCCCTGCGCCCTCAGCTGGACGGCCATCTCATGGGCGACGACGCCTCCGAAGGACCATCCCATCAGGCGGTACGGACCCGATTCCTGCACACCCCGAATCTGCCGGACGTAGTCGGCCGCCATGTCCCGGAGCGAGTCCGGGAGTGCGTCCTTTCCGTCCATTCCCCGCGCCTGGAGGGCATGGACGGAGTGCTCCGGAGAGGCGATTCCCGCCAGTGGCGAATAGCACCAGCCGATACCGCTCACGGGGTGGACGGCGAAGGTGACCGTGCCGCCTTGGTCCTTGATGGGCAGCAGCACCTCGAACGCCTCACCGACCGAGGACCGGCCCAGCTGTTCGGCGAGGGTGGCCGCGGTGGGCGCGGCGAAGAGGGCGCGCAGGGCGAGGGTGTCGCCGAGGACGTCCCGGATGCGGCTGATCAGTTGGACCGCCAGCAGGGAGTGGCCGCCGAGCTCGAAGAAGTTGTCGTCGATGCCGACCTCGGGCACGCCCAGGACCTCGGCGAACAGGCCGCACAGGATCTCCTCGCGCGGGGTCCGGGGAGCACGCCCGGACGCGTCCGCTTCGTACACGGGCGCCGGCAGGGCACGCCGGTTCAGCTTGCCGTTGGCAGTCAACGGCAGCCGCTCCAGCACCACGATGGCGGAGGGCACCATGTACTCCGGGAGGAGTCCGGCGGCGTGGGCGCGCAGCGCCTCGGTGTCCACGGCGTCCACCGTGTCGCGGCCGGCCTCGGCGACCACGTAGGCCACCAGGCGCTTGTCGCCGGGCTGGTCCTCCCGGGCCACCACCGCGACCTGGGACAGTCCCGGGAAGCGGGCCAGTACCGTCTCGATCTCGCCGAGTTCGATGCGGAAGCCGCGGATCTTGACCTGGTCGTCGAGCCGGCCCAGATACTCGATCTGCCCCTCGCCCGACCAGCAGGCCAGGTCACCGGTGCGGTACATGCGGCTGCCGGCCGGGCCGAACGGATTGGCCACGAACCGATCCGCCGTCAGGTCCGCACGCCCGAAGTACCCCCGGGCCAGACCCGCACCCGCCAGGTACAGCTCCCCGGCCACACCCACGGGCACCGGCTGCAGGTTGCCGTCCAGTACGTACGTCTGCATGTTGTGCAGGGGGCGGCCGATCGGCGGCGTCTGCGTGACGGGCGCATCCGTGGACCACAGGGTGGCGAACACCGTGGCCTCGGTCGGGCCGTAGATGTTGTACACGCGGTCGGCTCGGAGTTCGTCCCTGACCTCGGCAGCGGCCTGCGCGGGCAGGGCCTCGCCGCAGAACACCAGGGTGTCCACCGTGGTGCGTACGTCGCCCTGGGACACGATCCGGGCGAGCGCGGACGGAACTCCGCTCAGCAGGGACGCCGAACGGCCTTCGGCCTTCCGGTCGCCCAGGGCCAGCAGGTCACGGAGCACCTCGATGCAACCGCCGGTCAGCAGCGGACCGAACATCTCGAACACGGAGACGTCGAAGTTGAGCGACGTGCTGAAGAGCACGTGGTCCAGCTGCCCCGCGCCGAACTCGTCACGAGCCCACGCGGCCAGGTTGGCCACGTTGGCATGGGTGACGACGACCCCCTTGGGGCGGCCGGTGGAGCCCGAGGTGTAGATGACGTACGCCGGGTGCAGCGGCTGCAGGGCGCTGCTGCGATCACCGTCGGTCGGGTCGGTGGCGGGCCTGCTCTCCAAGGAGGCGACGACCTCGGGAGCGTCCAGGACCAGGCGCGGAGTCCGCGAGCCGGCCGGGAGCATCTCCTCGGTCTCCCCGACCGTGAGGACGAGCGCCGGATCGGCGTCCTGCAGCAGGTAGGCGATCCGGTCCGCCGGGTAGGCGGGGTCGACGGGCATGTAGGCGGCCCCCGTCTTGAGCACGGCGAGCAGCGCCACCAGCGTCTGCGCGGTACGCGGCAGAGCGAGGGCGACGAACTGTTCGGGTCCCACCCCGTGCGCGATCAGGTGGTGGGCCAGGCGGTTGGCCCGCTCGTTCAGCTCGGCGTAGCTCAGATCGGCGTCCGAGGCCAGGACGGCCGGGCGCTCGGGCGTCAGGGCGACCTGCGACTGGAAGAGCGCGGGAAGCGTCGTGTGGGGCACCTCGGCCGCGGTGTCGTTCCACTCGCCCAGGATCTTGCGCTGCTCCGGCGCGGAGAGGATGTCGATCCGGCCGACCGGCCGGTCCGGGTCTACGACCGCCGCCTCCATCACCCGCACCATGCGGGTCACGAGGGCTTCGACGCTCTCCCGGTCGAACAGGTCCGTGCTGTAGTGCAGCAGGCCGCCGATGCCGGCCGGACGGCTGTCGGTGCCGTGGTGCTCGGTGAAGGTGAAGCCCAGGTCGAACCTGCTGAAGACGACCGGGACCGCCTCCTGGGCCACGGTCAGGCCCGGCAGGCGCACCGCACCGGCGCCGGCGGCGTCCAGGCCGAAGATGACCTGGAACAAGGGGTGGCGGGACAGGGACCGCTGGGGGTTGACCGCCTCCACGAGTCGTTCGAAGGGCACGTCCTGGTGGGAGTAGGCGGCGAGGTCGGTTTCGCGGGTGCGGGCGAGGAGTTCGCGGAAGGTGGGGTTTCCGGAGGTGTCGTTGCGCAGGAC
>NZ_JBHVYI010000022.1:0-105302 GCF_042880975.1 Streptomyces sp. NPDC058289 | reverse complement strand
CCCGAGGCCGCCCTTCGGGCGACGACGGGAGTTTGACGACAGGCCCTAGCCCGCCGCACGGATTCGGACGGCCGTACGCACCGACGGGCGTCACTTCGCACGTGTTCGGGCATTGCCTCTCCGGGGGCGGGGGAACATCCCCGTGCGGGGCAGAGGAAACGATCGGCCCCGCCCCGACCGGCCGGTACCGCCGAAGGGTGGTGTCGTCGCGGTCGGGGCGGCTCTGCGTTTGCCGGGCGGAGCCGGCTACCGTGTGGCGCCGGTTTGGCGGCCCGGTGTCACTTCAGGTGCCGGTCGAAGAACCGGTTGCCGTCCTCCACCTCGAACCACGGGGTGCCGGTGTGCCCGCCCAGATTGGCGTGCAGCGTCTTCTCCTTGCTGCCGAATGCGTCGAACAGGTCCAGGGCCCGCTGCCGGGGGTTCCCCTCGTCGTCCCACTGCAGCAGCAAGAGCAGCGGAACGGTGACCTGCCGGGCCTCCTCGCGCTGCGCGCGGGGCACGAAACCCCCGGCGAAGAAGCCGGCGGCGGCGATGCGCGGCTCGACCGCCGCCAGGCGGATGCCGACGGCGGTCCATCCCGAGTACCCGACCGGGCCGCCGATCTCGGGCAGCGCCAGGACGGCGTCCAGGGTGGTCCGCCATTCCGGGACCGCCTTCTCGACCAGCGAGCCGACCAGGGACTCGAAGATCTCGTCGACCGGCTCGCCGGCCTGCATCGCCCGGCGAAGGTCGTCGCGAGCCTGCTCGTCGGCGGCGGAACGGGGCCGGTCACCGCACCCGGCGGCGTCGATGGTGGCCACCGCGTAGCCGGACGCCGCGGAGTGCCGGGCCCGGACCACCAGCCGGGATTGGTTCCGCGGCAGGCCGTTGTTGTGGGCCATCAGGATCAGCGGGACCGGTACGGCGGATTCAGGCGTCCACAGGGTGCCGGGGATCTCGCCGAGCGTGAAATCGCGCTCGAGGACGCCGTCGTCAAGACGCTGCGCAGAAGTGAATTCCATGGTCGCGCCTTTCGGGAGTGCACAGAGTGGCGCTCCCGGACGACCTAGCGTCCGACCGTGACCCCGGAGGGGAGCACCCATGTCGATACTGCGTTCACGGGTACCACCTCCTCGTTCTCTTGCACGGTCTCCGGGAAGCTATCAGCGCTCGCCCCGGCCCGCCAAGCGAATTCTCGCGCCGCCCACCCTTTGGCGGGCGCCTCCGTGACCAGAGCGGGATGTGGACCATCTCCACGACGCTAAGGTGCTGATTCACGATGCGAGGAGAGCCGGCGTGCCCAAGAAACAACGGCGAGAGGACGCCCTCGCCCTGCTGCGTGGCGAGCTGGTTGTGGGCCGAGCGACGACGGCCGAGTCGACCACTCGAGCTGCATGGCTGGCCTGGGTGCGATTCGCGCAGCTCCGCTTCGGCGCAGTGCCGACCCCCGAGTCCGACGGCTTGCTCTTCCAGTACGGTACGTACGCCTTCACCGGGCGACCGATGTTCACGCTGGACCTCACCCGGCAGTTCGGCGTCAACGATGACGACGGCGAGCACGACCACTACGTACAGGTCCACTGCGAACTCCGCTTCGAGCCCGAACCCGCCCTGGATGCTGCGGGAAGCTTCGACTCTTGGTTCTTTCACGACTCCGATGCGGACCTGGACCAGTGGTTCGCCGCCATGGAGAAGCGTCTCGAACTGGTAGGTGGTCGCGGGCCCTTCGAGATCGAGCTGTACGAGGAGCTCGTATAGGAGCCCTTATAGGCGGCGGCCGGGGCGGTCTCCGGCCTCCAACTCGGCGCGGCCGCCCGCGTTGAGGACGCCATGCAGCTGACGTGCGGGCGCTGCGGCGCCCGCGTTGTCCACTGCCTCGGCGGCGTTGTCAGTGGCTCCGCCTAACGTCCCGTTCATGACGCGAACCGCACACACCTTCGCCTACGCGCGCCCCTCCTCGCTGGCCTCCGCAGGGACGGGCCGGTCTCTCGGCCTGGAGACCGCGGGCGGTCTGACCCCGGCCGGGGCCGAGGCCCACCCGCAGTTCTTCGCCGGGTTCCTGAGTGCCCCTCAGGCGGCCGCACGTGCGCTGCTTGCCGTCGCGGACGTGGCCGCGGCCCGCTACTACCGCCGCACCCTGCGGGCCTCGCTCGATCCGGTGGTCACCGGCAACGGCGACCGGTTGCGCTTCGAATCCTTCTCCGGTTGCTGTGGTGTGTACGCCCGGCTCGACGTGCTGCCCGAGGGCCTGCGCGGCGCCGACACCGGCCACGGCACCACCAACGTCGACGTCAACAACCCGCTGCGCGAGGCGCTGTCCCGGCTCACCGGAGACGATCCGCTGCACCTGCGGGTCGGCCCCGACGAGATGGCCGTCACCACCCTGCACGGCGCGGTCGTCGAGAAGAAGGTGCCGCTGCCCGACCGCTGGCTGCGCGGCTTCGCCGAGTCCCAGGCCATCACCACCGGGTTCGACCTGCGTGCCGAACTGGGCCCCACCGAGACGGCCCGATTCCTGCGCTCCCTCCCGCGCACCCCGGCGGGCGGCGGAGCCGCGGGCGGCCCGCTGTGGGTGGTCCCCGCGGGCCGTACCCTGCGCCCCACCACCCGGCCCGTCCCCGGCGCGGTCTGCCTGCCCGGCCCCGAGCGCCTCGCCGCCCTCCAGCGGGTACTGCGACAGGCCACCGGCCTGCGCGTGTACGGTCCCGCGGTGGACGGCGCCAACCCCACCGCCTCCGCGTGGGAGATAGGCCTGCCCGGCATGCGGCTCACCCTCACCCTCTCCCCGGAGGCAGACCGCGGATTCTCCGGCGAAGGCGCCGTCCTGGAGGCCCTCGCGACCGATGCGGCGGCCGAGGACGCCGAGCTGATCTCCGTCCTGCTCGCCTGGGAACCGCGCATCGACCCGGCCGACCTCGCCGACCAGTCGGGCCTCCCGGTCGAACGGGTCCGAGCCGCACTCACCCGCCTCGGCACCGCCGGAAGGGTCGGCTATGACATCGCCGAAGCCGCCTACTTCCACCGGGAGCTGCCCTACGACGCCCGGCGAGCCGAGCGCCACAACCCGCGCCTCGTCGCCGCCCGCGCGCTGCTCACGGCCGGCGCGGTCACCCTGGACGGCTGCGGCATCTCCGTCGTGGCCTCCGGTGAACGCCGCTACCAGGTACGGGAGTCCGGAGGCGCCCTCAGTTGCACCTGCCAGTGGTGGGCCGACCATCGGGGCCGCCGCGGCCCTTGCAAGCATGCCCTCGCCACCCGGATGGCTCTCCGAGCCGCCACCGCCCCCACTGCCGCCCATGCCACCGGCACCGCTTCCACCAGCACCGCTTCCACCGGAGCCGCACGATGAACCTCACCTCCGCCCCCGAACAGGCTTACGCCGACGGCGCCCTCGAGGCGGTACGAAAGGGCCGTACTGCCGAACTGCCCGGCCGGCTCAAGCTGTTGGACCCTGCGCAGCGCCGGGAGCTGCTCGTCGGTCTGAAGGAGTTGCGCGGTGAACTGCGAGCCCAGGGCTGGGACGGCTGGCAGCAGCGGGATCTGATGAGTCCGGCCCTGGTGGTCGCCGGAGCCGGCTGCCACACCGGTGCGGCAGCAGCCGCCGCCTGGATCGGCGCCCGGGACATGCGCCGCTGGCAGCAGGTGCCCGTCGGCGTCATGCTCGACGTCCTGGCCGACCGGGACGCGCAATGGCTCGGCGACCTCGCCCACCGGCTGGCCGCCCGGGCCTCCACCGTCGAGCAGGACTACCCGCTGATCAGCGAACTCGTCCGGCTCGCCGGCTGTCCGATGCCCACCACCGACGGCTGCGTCGAGGGCTGGGCGGCGGCCGTGGGCACCTCCCGCACCCCGCTCGCCCTCGCCTTGCGCCGCGACCCCCACGTCAGCACCCTCGTGCCGTGCCTCTTCGAGACCGCCGAGCCGGTCCGTTTCCTCGGCTGGCGCTGCGACCCGGACGATCCCCACCACTGGCCGGCAGCCCTGGCCGGCCTGGCGGCGGACGGCATCGTGGACCGTACCGTCCTCCTCGACGGATGTACGGCCCGCCTGCTGCGCGGCGGCAAGTACAACCAGCTCAAGCCCTACCAGGCCATCTGGCAGGCGCTCCGTCCGACCGAGGAGGAAGAGCGCGAGCGTGCCGCCGACTGGATCGCGCTGACCGCCGACGCCCCGTCCCCGGTGGCCGGGTACGCCCAGCAGATACTCGCCCGGCTCGCCGCGGCCGGCCACCTCACCCCCGGACTGCTGGCCGAGATGTCGGCAGCCGTCCTCTTCCGTCCCGAGAAGAAGCTCGTCCGCGCCCAACTGGTGCTGATCGGCAAGGAGCTGCGCCGTGACCCGGCGGCCGCCCCCGAGCTGCTGCCGGTGCTCGGCGAAGCCTTCGGGCACCCCGACACCGACATCCAGGAGCGGGCGCTCAAGCTGACCGGCGTTCACCTCACCGACGATCCCGCCCTGCGCGCCGAACTCGCCGAGCAGGCCCTGTCGCTGAGCCCGGCACACCGGGCCCGTGCCGTGGAACTCCTCGGGCAGGACGCGGCCGCGCCCGCCGAGGAGACCGCTCCCTACCGGGAGATCCTGCCGCCGCCCCCGGCTGCCGTCCCGCTCGCCCCGGTTCCCGGGACGGTCGAGGAGACCGCGGAACTCGTCGCTGCCGTCGTCAACTCCCGTACCACGAGCGTCGAGGAGTTCGAGCGAGCCCTGGACGGCCTGGTCCGCCACGCGCACCGCGACCGCGCGGCCCTCGCCGAAGCGCTGCGCCCGGCGCTCGCCGACCAGTGGTGGCTCGACCCCGGCCGGTCCCGCCGGTACGGCGGCGACCTGGCCGGACTCGCGCACGTCGCCGCGGCCGTCCTGGACGCCCATCCGACGGGGGAGGAGCCGGAGGCGCTCGCGAGCTGGCGCAGCGACTGCCACCACACGGCGTTCACCGTCGCCCGCCACGCCCGCCTGGTCGAGGCGGCCCGGCACATCACGACCCGGCCGCTGCCCTTCCTGCTCGCCACGCCCACCGGGCAGACCGGCACCCTGGAGCCCGGGGTGCTCGTCGAACGCCTCGCCGAGTACCGGGGCCTCGGTGAGCAGCCCGCCCCGGTGGACTTCGCGCAGGCCCTGCTCCGGGTACGCCGTGACCCCGCCGCCGCTCCTGCCGCAGTCGACCTGGGCACACCGGAGGGGGACAGGCTGGCGGCCTGGCTCGGAGAGGCCGGAGAGCCCGCGGCCATCACCCGCCGCACCGCGTCGGCCGTGCCGTACGCGTACGGCGAAACCCCCGCGCACCTCGTGCTCGACACGGCGGAACGCACGATCCTGCTGCGGGAGTTCCCGGCCGCGTTCCGCGAACTGGCGCAAGCCCGCAAGGCCACCGACCGGTGCTGGGACGGAGCGGACGACGCCCTGCTGATCGCGGCCTGGCCCGAGGACCGGGAAACCCTGGCCGCCTGGTGGCTCCCCGAGGTCACGGCCTGCGCCGTCCACGAAGGACGCGGCGGCCTCGCCGCGCTCCCGGGGCTCGCCGCGGCCGGCGGACCCGCCGGGCCGGCCCTGCACCTCGCCGTGGCCACCGGCCTCGGCGCCCGCCACCCGGAGGACCGGCTCCGGGCCGTGGACGCGCTGCTCACCCTCGCGGCCCGGGAGGAACTGGACGCAGGGCGCCTGGGCAGCGACCTGGGCGAACTCCTGAACCTGGGCACGGTCAAACCCAACCGGCTAGCCGACTCGCTGCGCACCGCCGCCGCGACCGGCGCCTGCGCGACCACCTGGGCCGTCCTGGCCGCCGTGCTCCCCGTGCTGCTCACCGGCACGGCCGACCCGAGGGGCGCCGGGGACCTCCTCGCGACGGCAGCCGACTGCGTGGAGCAGTCGGGAGCGGCGTCGCCCGAGCCCGTGGGCCTGGCCGAGGCGGCCTCCCGACCCGGCCGCTCCCGCCTGGTCACCCAGGCCTCCCGCCTCCGCGACGCCCTGCGGCCCTACGCACAAGGACCGGCTGCGGGACGCCAGTAGCGGGGCCGCCGGACGCCGCGGGTGGCGGTCCTGCAGCAGGCGGTGGCATTCTCGGAGGGATGGCCGGCTCGTCCCGCGGGAGGTCGACGTGGCGCTGCTTGCGGAGATCACCGCCTTCTACGGCGGCGGCGACGAGGCCGCCCGTCTCACTTCGGGCCGCACGATCGGGACGCTCGAGGTGGTCCGGACCCAGGAGTTGTTGCGTCGTCACCCTCCGGCCCCGCCGGCGGACGTCTTGGACGTCGGCGGTGGCCCGGGCGTGCACGCCCGGTGGCTCACGGACGACGGCTACCTGGTCACCGTGATCGACCCCGTGGAGAAGCACGTCCGCCACGCCCGCGACCTAGGGCTGAAGGCATTCATCGGGGACGCTCGGCAGTTGGACCATGAAGACGCGTCGTTCGACGCGGTGCTGCTGCTGGGCCCCCTCTATCGCCTGCCCGATTCACCGGTCACGCCGAGTGCGGGGGAGGGCGACATGGCGGGGCTCGTGGGCGTTGCGTCCACGGTCGTGACGAGCGCTGCGGCCCTCCTTCTATACGCTGACCCGGTGGCCAATACGGATGTGCGAAATTCCAGCGGAGGTGTCCCGGAAGGGAACGGCGAGGTGAGTCTCCATGCGTTCGCCGTGCAATTGAGACGGTTGAACGGCGAGATCAACCGGCTGGTCCACGGGTTCGCGCATGGCCAGGGGCTGCACCCGACGGACGTCCAGGCCCTGTCCGTCATCCTCGACAGCGCCGAGCCCCTCACCCCCGGCCGGCTGCGCGAGCACCTCGGCCTCACCTCGGGCGCCGTCACGGCCTGCCTCGACAGACTGGAGCGCGCCGGGCACATCACCCGCTCCAGGGAGAGCGAGGACCGCCGCGTCATCCACATCCGCTACGCGGAGCAAGGCAGGGCTGCGGCACGTTCGTCGTTCATGCCCCTGGCCGACGCCACGGACAGCGCACGACAGCGATTCAGCGAGGAGGAACTCGCGGTCGCCCTGCGGTTCCTCGCCGCCATGAACGAGGAACTCGGCGACCTGCGAGCTCCGGGGCGCTGATTTCTCCGCCGGTCCGCATCCGTACCGGCCCTTCCCGGCGAACAACAGGGGTGTACGAGCAACACCGCCGGCCACGCCCCTCCTGGCTGACGCAGTAGCGCCGGTCGTCTAATCTATCTCAATCATTGAGATTGTTAACTGTCGAGATAGATCGATACCCGGGAGCGCCATGTCTGCCTCACCACGGTTCACCCGATGGCTGATTCCTGTCGTCCTCGTCGTCGCATGGCTGCTCGTCGGAGGCGGGCTGGGCCCGTACGCGGGGAAGCTCGGCGAGGTGGCCACCAACGACCAGACCGCCTTCCTGCCCCGCAGCGCCGAGTCCACCCGGGTCGTCGAGGCGCAGAAGGCCTTCCGGCAGGACGAGAGCCTGCCGGTGATCGTCGTGTGGACGGCGAAGACACCGGGCGCGAAGCTGGGACCCCGGCAGCAGGAGGACGCCACGCGGGCCCTGGCCGGTCTGAGCGGCGCCGGCCTGCCGCCGGGCCCTGCCCCGGCCGCCTCCGCCGCCGTCCTCTCCGCCGACGGCCGGGCCCTGCAAGGCGTCGTACAGCTCGAACCCGACCTCGGGGAGGAGCTGCCCCGCACCCTGGAGGAGATCGCGGCGGCCGCGGCGAAGGTCCCGGGCACCGTTGCGCAGTTGGCCGGTCCCGCGGCGAGCCAGGCCGATCTTGCCGATGCCTTCGCCGGAATCGACGGACTCCTGCTGGCCGTTGCCCTCATCGCCGTCCTGCTGATCCTCCTGCTGGTCTACCGCAGCCTGCTGCTCCCCGTGGTGATCATCGTCGGGGCCGTGTTCGCCCTGGGACTCGCCTGCGCGATCGTCTACGTGCTGGCCGACCGCGGAATCGTCCGCGTCGACGGGCAGGTGCAGGGCATCCTCTCGATCCTCGTGATCGGCGCGGCCACGGACTACGCCCTTCTGCTCACGGCACGCTTCCGCGAGGAGCTCCAGGCCCGCGCGGACCGGTTCGCCGCCGTACGGGCCGCCCTGCGCCGGTCGGTCGGCCCCATCACGGCGAGCGCGGGCACCGTCGCCCTCGGCCTGCTCGCCCTGCTGCTGAGCGACCTCACCAACAACCGCGCCCTCGGCCCGGTGGGGGCGATCGGCATCGTGTGCGCGGTGCTGAGCACCCTCACCTTCCTGCCCGCCGTCCTCGTCCTGCTGGGCCGCGCCGCCTACTGGCCCGCCAAGATCGGCCACACCGCCGAGGACGGTGCCGGCCACGGAATCTGGACGACGGTGGCGGCCGTGGTGGACCGTGTCCCGCGCAAGGTCTGGGCCCTCAGCCTCGCCGTCCTCCTGGCCTGCGCAGCCTTCGCCCCCACGCTCAACGCCAAGGGCGTGCCACTGGACGAAATCTTCGTGAACGACGCCCCGTCGGTGGCCGCCCAGCAGACCCTGAGCGAGCACTTCCCCGGCGGATCGGGCAATCCGGCCGTCGTGATCGCGGACGCCGACCGGCTCGACCAGGTCACACGGGCCGCCGAGCGTACCGAAGGCGTCGCCGCGGTCACCCCCTTCACCGCACCGGGGCCGGCGGGCGGCGCACCGCTCGTGGCGGACGGGAGGGTCCGCCTCGACGCCACGCTCGAAGCAGCCTCGGACAACAGGGCGGCGCAGCAGACCGTCGTCCGACTGCGTCAGGCACTCCACGCCGTACCGGACGCGGACGCGATCGTCGGCGGATACAGCGCGCAGCAGTACGACACCCAGCGCACCGCCGAGCAGGACCGTACGCTCATCATCCCCGTCGTCCTGGTGATCATCCTGATCATCCTCGTAGGGCTGCTGCGTTCGGTGCTGATGCCCCTCCTCCTGGTCGCCACCGTCGCCCTCAGCTTCGTCGCGACCCTGGGCATCTCCGCGGTCGTGTTCCAGCAGCTCCTCGGCTTCAGCGGGACCGACTCCTCCGTACCGCTCTACGGCTTCGTCTTCCTCGTGGCCCTCGGGGTCGACTACAACATCTTCCTGATGACCCGTGTCCGCGAGGAGTCCCTTCTGCACGGCACCCGTCGGGGAGTACTGCGAGGGCTGGTGGCCACCGGCGGCGTGATCACCTCCGCGGGTGTCGTCCTCGCCGCCACGTTCGCCGCGCTCGGCGTCATCCCGCTGGCCTTCATGCTCCAGATCGCCTTCATCGTGGCCTTCGGCGTACTCCTCGACACGCTCGTCGTCCGGTCCCTCCTGGTACCGGCCCTCGTCCGGGACATCGGCCCGGCCGCATGGTGGCCCGGCGCGCTCAGCCGCGCCACGGACAAGGACGAACACCACTGACCCATCCACCGGAGGCGTTCCCCTCCGAGTGGTTCCTCCCGAGGCGTTCCGCCCGGACCCGGCCGAAGCATTGAACCGGGGTCCGGGCGGGCAGGACACCACCATGGACAAGTCCTCTGCCGGCGACCGGACCCTACGGGGCCGACTCGGCTCGACGCTGTTCAGTCGGGTGGCGGGACCGTCGGGCCCCGTCAACCGCGCACGGATCCACACCACACCCGGCCCCCGCTGGTTCGGCCCCGACCGCCCCATCCGCACGGTCCACGGCGACGCCTCGATGTTCATCGGAGGCCTCAGCGCCCTCCTGCTGCAGTCCCTGCACCCCCTCGCCATGACCGCCGTGGCGGCGCACTCCGGCTTCCGCGGCGACCCCTGGGGCAGGCTCCAGCGCACCAGCACCTTCCTCGCCGTCACCACCTACGGCACGGCGCAGGACGCGCAGCTCGCCGTCGACGGCGTCCGAGCGGTCCACGAGCGGGTGCGGGGCACCACGCCGGAGGGCGAGCCCTACTGCGCAGCCGATCCCCACCTGCTGGGCTGGGTGCACGCGGCGGAGGTCGACAGCTTCCTCCGCGCACACGAACGCTTCGGTGCGCACCCGTGGGACGCAGCCGGATACGACGCCTACGTCGCGGACACCGCGAGGGTGGCAGCAGCTCTCGGCGTGGTGGACCCACCCCGCGACCGGTCCTCGCTCCTGGCCCTTCTGGCCGCATACCGGCCGGAGTTGCGGGCCACGCCCGAAGCGCTCGAAGCAGCGCGCTTCCTCCTCCGTCACCCACCGCTGCCCTGGCCGGCCCGGGCTCCGTACGCGCTGCTCGCCGCGAACGCGATCGCCCTGTTGCCCCCGTGGGCGCCGGGCATGCTCGGCCTGCGCTCCGCAACCGCCCCGGTGGACACTTGCGTACGCCTGTCCGGCCAGGCCCTCACGCGGTCGATCCGATGGGCGATGACCCCACCACCCCGGCCGCCGACCTGAGCCGTCGCGCCCCCTCCGCCTCCCCTCAGGGCCGGGGCCCTGGTGCGCGGGGTGGCGGCCGGGCAGGTACTTTGCTCGGATGAGTCTCCTTGATGATGTGGCCGAACGTGACGGCTGGCGGTGCTGGGTGTGTGACGAACCGGTCGACCCCGACGAATCGGTGAACGACCCGCGGGGGCCCAGTGTCGACAGCCGGACGGCCGACCGGAAGGCGAAGGTCGCCGAGCGGCTCGCGCACCGCGGGTGCAACACCCGCAAGGGCGCCGTCAAGGTGGTCATCGCCTGGCCCGAGCGCCTGTACGTCGTCGAACCCGCGCCGCTGATCGCCGTGGCCGAGAGGCTGGAGCGCAAGGGGGGCCGCGAGATGGTGGGCCGTTGTCCGACCAAGAAGGACGCCCAGGAGGCGGCGGATTGGCTGGTGGACCGGTTCTCCCGACTGGTACCGGGGATGCCGGTGACCGCCGACATCCAGGCCGGTGGCGGCCAGTTCCTCATCGTCCTGGCCACCGGCCGCCGCTGACCGGGCGGGGGCAAGTCCCTTCCGGAATCCGACACCTCTTCCCACGCCGTAGCCGTGGGAAGAACCTGCGTGATTTAATAAATGAACGTGCATTTACTTACGGAGGTGGCGGTGGTGGGACGTCCCCGAGGGGTCGAGGACGTGGTCATCCTGCGCGCGGCGGCGCAGGTCATGGGGCGGGTGGGTCCGGCGGGTCTCACGTTGGCCGCCGTGGCCGGCGAAGTCGGGTTGGTGCCGGGGACCCTGGTGCAGCGATTCGGTTCCAAGCGCGGTCTGCTCCTGGCCCTCGCCGACCAGTCCGAGAAGGACGCGACCGACACGGCCGGGCGAGTGCGCCGGTCGCACGACTCGGCGCTCGGGGCCTTGGCGGCGCTGACGGTGGAGTCGGCGGCCGTGATGGCCACGCCGGAGAGCTTCGCCCATCATCTGGCGTTCCTGTGCATGGATCTTGCCGATCCGCAGCTCTACGAGCGTGCACTGGCCATCCACCGCACTCACCGGCGCGCGATCGAGGAACTGCTGACGGAGGCGACCGGTACGGGCGAGCTCCGCCCCGAAACCGATGCGGCGGCGCTGGCCCGCACCGTACAGGCGGTCATCGCCGGCGCGGGCCTGACGTGGGCGCTCGAACGCGAAGGCACCCTCGAAGAACGGCTCCGACAAGAGCTCGACGCCGCGCTGTCCCCTCACCTTCCGCTCCGAGACGCCCGAAACGCCCGAGACCCGGAGGAATCATGAAGAAGGACGCACTCCCGCTGGCCGGCAAGGTGGCCCTGGTTTCCGGCGGCACCCGCGGCGGCGGGCGGGGCATCGCCGTCGAGCTCGGAGCCGTCGGCGCCACGGTGTACGTCACCGGCCGCAGCAGTACGGGTGGGCGCTCCGACCTGGACCGCCCGGAAACCATCGAGCAGACCGCCGAGACGGTCACCGCGGCAGGCGGCCTGGGCATTCCCGTACGAACCGACCACAGCCGTCCCGACGAGGTCCGGGCCCTCGTCGAGAAGATCGCCGCCGAACAGGACGGACGGCTCGACGTCCTGGTGAACTCCGTATGGGGCGGAGACCCGCTGACCGACTGGGAACACCCCTTGTGGGAGCAGGACCTGGACACCGGTCTACGGCTGCTGCGGCAGGCGGTGGAGACCCACGTGATCACCAGCCGGTTCGCGCTGCCCCTCATGGTCGCACGCAAGAGCGGCCTGGTCGTGGAGGTCACCGACGGCAACACCGCCCGCTACCGCGGCACGTTCTTCTACGACCTGGCGAAGTCCGCGGTCATCCGCCTCGCCGTCGCCCAGGCCGCCGAGCTCAAGCCCCACGGCGTCGCGGCCGTGGCCATCACGCCCGGCTTCCTGCGCTCCGAAGCCCTGCTGGAGCACTTCGGCGTCACCGAGGCCAACTGGCGCGACGGCGCGGCCCAGGACCCGAACTTCGCCCACTCCGAGACCCCGGCGTACCTCGGCCGGGCCGTCGCCGCACTGGCCGCCGACCCCGACATCATGGCCAAGACCGGACGGGCCCTGGCCACCTGGGGCCTGTACGAGGAGTACGGCTTCACCGATGCCGACGGCACACAGCCGGACTTCGCCGCCCACTGGGCCGAGAACCTCCAAGAGCAGTACGGACCCCTCGGCGACCCGCTGTAACCCTGCGCGCCCCAGGAGGGCGGAGACCACCGACGGGTGCTGGTCAGGGGCTGGTGCGCGGGGCCGACGGAAGCGGGTAACGTTGTCATGTTCTTCCAGACGCCGATTTACGAGTGAGAGCGTGATGGGCCTCTGCTGACGTTCTTCGACGTCGCCGCCCGTCCCTCACCGATGAATCCGTAGATCACTTCACACCATTACCTGGAGAACCCGTGACCGTGAGCAAGAACATCAACAACCCTGTCGGCCAGGGTGGCGGCCAGCGCAAGAGGCAGTCCCGCGCCGAACGGCAGAACAACGGGCCGCACCGCAACCTCGACCGCCAGGGTGCGGCCGACCAGAAGGCCGAGCTGGTGCGCAAGATGCGCGAGAAGGCGGGCGAAGCCGAGGGCGCCGGGTCGGCGGACGACGCCACCGCACAGAGCTGACGCACTGCCGCCGCAAGGCGCCACCGCAAGGGGGCCCGGACCGCGATGCGCGGCCCGGGCCCTGCTGCCGTATCCCGGCCGTCGAGAGTGTCGTGATGCGGCCTCGCGGAGTTCAGATCGCGAACATGTTCCGTTTCAATGACATGTGCAATATCACATGTCATAAGCACCGGCCGAGAACCCTTGAACGGTGCTCCCTGACAAGGAGAACGAACCGCGATGAACCGCTTAGCCCTGCTCGCAGCCACTGCCATGGGTCTGACCCTCTGCACGATCACCCCGGCCGCCGCCGCCCCGTCGGCGGACCCGATCGAGACGGTCGCCTCCTGCGGGAACTCCGGCCTCCAGGCCGGACTGGCCACACGGGTGTGCGCGGAGGTCACCGGTACGACCATCACCTTCTACGGGAAGGTCGGACTTGCCGGCCCGCCTTCCCCGGGCAACGCGCAACCCGCGGCCAAGGAGTTGCTCACCACCCTGTCCGTGGAGGTCGTCGGAGCCGCCCCACCGCAGACGCAGGTCAAGCCGCTCCTCTTCACCGGCGCCACCCTCGAGGTACGCGCTGCCGCCGGAACCGCACCGTGCGGTTCGACCGTCCGTGGCACCTTCGGTGTGGCCGCGTTCCCCCGCGCGGCCGCCCCGGTGGTCCACGAGGTCACGCTCACCTGCTGAGACCTCCCGCCCGCAGGGCGAAGAAGCCCCAGGTCGTCGACCTGGGGCTTCGGCCGGCCCGGACCGGCTCACTTGGACTGCGTGGAGACGCTCACCCCGCTGAAGTCCTGCGCTGCGGCGAGGCTGAAGTACACCCAGCCGGAAGGCGGGTTGTCCACCGTCAGGGTCTCGCCGTTGCCGGCGTTGGTGGACTTCGCCTGGTAGCTGCTCGTGGTGGCCCAGCTGCTGCCGCCGTAGTACAGGTCGGCATTGCCGGCGCCACCGCTGCTGGTGATGGTCAGCTGCTTGACCCCGGCCGGCAGGTACACGAAGTGGTAGCTGTAGTTCCCGGCGCCGGCCGCGAGGTTGTCCCGGCGGCAGTTCTTGTCGAACTGGCGGGGGTCGCCGAGGGTGCACAGCGGGGTGGACGGGGCCTCCGGCAGGGGGCCGCAGTCGTTGGTCGCGCAGGCGGTCGTCAGCCAGGTGGCGAAACCGGCGTCGTAGGTGGTGCCGATGGTCTGCTTCAGGAAGGTGCGGGCGCCGTTCCAGTCACCGGCGCGGTACTTGCCCAGCACGGTCTCGACGTCGGCGGGGTGCGCCTGGAGCATGTAGCGGACCGCGAGGAAGCCCCAGCGGTAGACCCGGTTCGAGTTGACCTCGGGGTCCGCGTCCTGGCCGTAGACGGTGTCGAACAGGTCGCTGAGCTTGTACGTCTTCTTGCCGGCCTCGGCGATCGCGTCGGCATTGCGCTCGCCCCGGTAACCGAACGAGATGTTCTCGGCGATGCCCTCGACCCACCAGATGGTCGGCGTCACGATGCCGGCCTCGAAGTCGCCGGCCATGTTGTAGCGGCCGTCGAGGTAGTGGGTGTACTCGTGGTTGAGGTTCCAGATCTGGAAGTCCGGGCGCAGCCAGTGGGCTTCGTGGGCGATGAAGCGGGCCTGGTTGCCGGCGGCGGCCGGGTTGCCCTCCTCGTACATGCCGCCGTTGTCGACGTCGATGTTGTAGATGGCCCAGGCGTACAGCGAGTAGTTGGTGTAGTCGTCGAAGACGACGACCTCGAGGTTGGTGTTCACGTCACCGGGGATCGCGCCCTTGTCGCCGATGACCCGGTGGAAGTAGGCGTCCTGGTTGACCAGGCTGGTGCAGGTGCTCGCCAACTGCCCGGGGGACATGTCCTGGGCGCGGATCTTCAGGCCCGGGGTGCACGTGTGCTGGATCGGCAGGATGGCCGGGAGCACGCGCTCGCCCAGGTCGCAGATGGCGTAGGCCGCGCAGTTGTTCCTGTCGTACTGGCGCGTGTACCAGCCCAGGTTCATGGTGATCGGCGCGGTGGGGCCGACGTTCGGGTAGCGGTTGATCAGGTCCTTCAGCAGCGGGCGGACCCGCTCCTTGAGCTCGGGGACGTCGAGGGCGTGGCCCAGGAAGCGGCCGACGTTGCTGACGACGTCCAAGCGGTTGAGCTGCGCGCTGTTGCGCGTGATGAATCCGGCCCAGGTGTCGAGGATGGCGGGGTCGGCCTTGAGGGCGGCCCGCCAGCCGCGGTCGTCGTTCTTGGCCTTGAAGCCGTTCTCGACGACCCACTCGACGTGCTGCATCGCGAGGTTCATCTGGCCGGGCCACGTGCCGTCGTAGCTGCCGAGCATCCACTTGACGACGCCCGCGTAGCGGCCGGCCTCGTGGGTGCTGTCGATCAGGGTGACGACCTCGCCCAGGATCTCACCGTTCGCGTCCGTGACGTCCTTGCTGCGCGGGGAGGCGAAGAAGGCGTCCAGCGCGCCGCGCGCGGCACCGTCGAGCGCCGTGCCGTAGGGGCCGACGACGTCCCCGTTGTTGTCCTGCACGTAGTAGCCGGCCCGCAGGAACAGCACGAGCTGCCCGACGGCGGCGCTGTTGCTGCCCGAATAGGTCGCGGAGGCGTCGCGCAGCGCGTTGGCGACGGTCACCATCTGGGCTTCGTTGAAGGCCTTGCGCGCGTTCTCCCCGGTGAGGTCGAACAGCGGGTACGTACAGGTGATCCGGGGGAGCGCCTTGAGCTGCTGGACCAGGGTGCTGCCGGTCGCGTTGATCACGCCGGAGAGGTCACCGCACTCGTCCCCGGCGGCGGCCGAGGACCGCTGGCCGTCCTTGCCGGACTTGGCAGGCTGTACGGGCTTGACGGTCGGGGCGGGGGCGGTGGCGGACTCCTCGGTACTGTCCTGCGAGGAGATCCGGAAGCGGGAGCCGTTGCTCATCGCGTCGGGCGACTTGGGGACCGGGATCGACCGCGGTGCCGGGGCCGCGGTTCCCCGTGCGTACGCACCGGCCGGGGGCGTGGCGCCGGCGGAGGCGGCCTGGCTCTGTGGCGCGAACAGGCCGAGCGCAATGAAGACGGCTGCGCCCAGAGCGGGAAGTCTGCGCGTATTGGCCTTCGATATCCGGAAGGGATGCATCTGCGGGGGCCTCCGGGGCCGTTGTGGCCGCGTGCTGGGATACACGGGCGGATGATGTGTGACATGTAAAATTTCACATGTCGCATCACGTCGGAAGTCTTTTGGCCAGATTGGCTCCTGGCGCGATGGAAATGTTGCCGACCGGAGGTCGCCGTGGAGCGGTGCTCTCTTCGGCCGCCCGCCGACGGGCTGTCTCCGCGGGAGGGGTGACGGACCGTCTCTCGGGTCGTCGTCCCCTCCCGCTGTCTGCGGGAGGAGACAGGCCCTAAGGGCTGTCCCGTAAATGATCTTTGAGTCGTCGGGGCCGGGGCGGTGAGGGTGGGGCCGCTTGTCTATCCGGCGAGGGCGAGGTTGTGCATGCGGGCGATGCCGAGCATGGCGTGGTGGACGCCGTCGCCTTTGAGGCGGCAGTCGCGGAGGATCTTCCAGGTCTTCATGCGGGCGAAGACGTGCTCGACGCGGGCGCGGACCTGCTTGTGGGACTTGTTGTGCGCCTGCTTCCAGTCGGGCAGGTCTTCGCCTTTGTGGCGTCGGTGGGGGATGACGAGTCCGGTGCCCGGGTAGCCGCCGTCGGCGATCGTCATGGTTCTGCCGACGGCGGCTTTGGTGCCGGATTCCTCCCATGCCTTGCAATCGTTGCGGTTCCCGGCCAGCGGCCGGCCGACCACGACGACCAGGCGGGTGTCGGCGTCGATGACGACTTGGTGGTTGGTGGAGTACCTGTAGTTCTTGGACTGCGCGGCGATGGTGTGGTCGCGGGTCGGCACCAGGGTGCCGTCAACGATCAGCACGGTGTCTTTGGCGAACCGTTTGCGGGGCTGGAGGGCGAGCATCGGCCCGAGGTGGTCGATGATGCGGTCCGCCGCCGACTTGGACACCCCGAACAGCGGGCCGAGTTGGCGCATCGTCAAGTTCGTGCGCCAGTACGCCGCGACCAGCAGGGCCCGGTCCTCCAGCGGCAGGCTCCACGGCCGGCCCCTGCGGACCGCGTCCGCACCCTCGCGCCGCAGCACGGTCACCAGCTTCCTGAACTGGCGCGGGCTCAGCCCGGTGAACGGGGCTATCCAAGACGGCTCCGACGCCGTGATCACACCAGCCACGTTGAGATCATCTCAGTTGCCGGCATCGATCCTTCTGGCCGATCCTGTGGACTCGATGAGTGAGGAGGACGGGGTGGGACTGATCCTTTTTCCGGGAGACGGAGACACCAGCAGTCCAGACGTCGCCTGGTCGTACACCGGCTTCGCCGCCTTCCGGCGACGGCTGGCGCAGGCGGAGGGGTTCCCCCTTTCGGCGATGAGGGGCTTCGGCGGAAAGCGCCCCTGGAGCGACGTCTCCACCACCTTGGAGCCGCTCCTTGATCACCCGGACGACGGCGCAGGTGCCCTCTCAGCCACCCAGTGCGCCGCCATCCTGCCCCGCCTGGAGACGATCATCAGCCAATGGCAGGAAGAGGTCGGCGGCCCGCTCCTTCAGCAGCACATTGATGACGCCCGACGGCTGACCGTCGTCCTCCGGCTCTGTATCGAGAAAGACGTCGAGCTCCACTTCCTCTGATGCGCAGTGGCCCAGGACGCCCACTGCCGTGCTCGCCCGCGGTTACGGGACAGCCCTTAGGACGCCGTTGTGGGCACCTCGGGCGCGAGCGAGTTACCCGCAGGGATCCGGCCGCAGTCGGACGGGGCCGTCTTGCCCGCGAACCTGTCGTTCAGCCAGCCCAGAGCGGAAGGTGCCCACGGCACGGCGGCGCCGACGTGGCTGAGCAGGTCGTACTGCTGGTACTTGAGGGAGGTGTTGCCCTTGTCGCAGTACTGCCGGGCCAGCGCGCGCACGTCTCCTGCGACCATGACCCCGTCACCCCTTCCGATGCCCGGGAGGTTGCTGAAGGTGCCCTCCAGGACGCCTCCGCCGCCCTGCACGATGAACCCGGGGGCGTTGGGGGTGGGGGCCGAGCCGAGGTTGAGCTTGTTCACCGCCTCGACGAAGGCGGGCACCGAGTTCGGGTTCGCGTACTGCGGCTTCACCATCTTCTTCCAGGTCAGTCCCGGGTACTGGCCGAGGGCGTTGATGATCGACCCGCGTTCGAGCTCCTTGAACACCTGCTGGCCGTAGCTGTTCAGGTAGGGCGCGAAGTCGATGTCGTACGAGCGCGCGGCCCCGAGGACGGCCATGGGTGCGACGCCGGCCCAGACGGAGCTGCCGCTGACGTACTTGAGGTTGTGCGCGGGGGCGACGAGCAGCCCGCCCTCGGCGTAGCCCACGAGCCTCTTGTCGACGTCCGGCGCGTAGCCCGGCGCCAGAGCGGCCGCCCAGTGGGTGGCGATGGCTCCGCCCGAATAGCCGGCCAGGCCGATCCGGGTGCCGGAGTTCAGGCCGGTCTCCGGGGACTGGCTCGCGGCCCGGATCGAGTCCAGGGTGGTGGTTCCGTATTCCGGGCCGGCCGCGAAGTCGGCGGTCTGTCCCTCGGTGTCCGGGATGATGACGCTGTAGCCCGACAGCAGCAGGGGCACCAGGAGGAGGGACTCGCCGTTCGCGATCAGGCCCCCGAGCGAGACGTCGCCCGCGATGGCCCGGGACGGTGAGTCCGCGGGGTTGAGGGAATCGTAGAACGACTGGTACGACACGGCTCTGCCGCCGTCCCCGGTGAGGCTGCGCACGACCGAGGTCACCCCGGCGGACGGGCGACCCTGGGCGTCCACGGTGCGGAAGAGCAGCTGGATCGCCTTGACCGGCGTCGGGATGCCGACGACGTGGTACTGCAGCGTCCGCGTCTTGAGCACGGTGCCGGGTGCGTACGAGGACAAGGGCGTGCTGCCGTCGTAGGTGTAGAACGAGTCGTCCGCCGCCGAGGCCGCTGCTGTCGGCGGGGCGGCGGGGGCGGCCTCGGCCGTGGAGGCCGTGGAGGCCGTGACGGCGGTGACGGTCAGCGCGGTGGCCAGTGCGGTTGCCAGCTTCCCCATGGCGATGCGGTGCATGAGTCCCTCGGATTCGCTTGGTGGATCACAGGGGGAGAAATGCGTTACCAGTGGTAACCGCGCCGCAAGTTACCAGTAGGTAAGGGGTGTGAACAGGGTTGCGGCACGCCTTCCAGCGGGCTTCGAGCGCGCTTCCACCGGCATGCCGCCCGACGACGTCGCGGGAAGGAGGGACGCGACGGCGTCAGGCCAGACCCGCCTCGATGGCGCGCCGGACGGCGGCAGCCCGGTCGCGGATGCCCGCCTTGGCGAACAGGTTGTTGATGTGGGTCTTGACGGTGGCCTCGCTGATGAAGAGCCTCTCGGCGATCCCCCGGTTGGGCAGGCCCTGGCCGATCAGCGCGAGCACCTCGCGCTCGCGGGGGGTGAGGTCCTCGGGCAGGGCGGGTCCCGGCCCGGAGGTCTTCGCGGTCGTGGCCCTGGCGGTGGCGAGCAGCCGGTCCTGCACTTCGCGGTCGAGCACGGACTGACCGGCGGCAGCGGCCCGAATGGCCCGGGTGATGTCCTGGCGTCCCGCGTTCTTGGTCAGGTACCCGCGGGCTCCCGCGCCCAGTGCGCCAAGGATCGAGTCGTCGTCGGCGAACGTCGTGAGCACGACCACGGCCACCTGCGGGTACTGTTCGGTCAGGCGGCGGGTCGTTTCGATCCCGTCCATGACCGGCATCCTCAGGTCCATCAGGACGACGTCCACGGGTCCGGCGGCGACCGCCGTCAGCACCTCGGTTCCGTCCGCGGCGGCTGCGACGACGTCGATGTCCCCGGACAGGCCGAGCACCGCGGCGAGCGGCTCCCGGACGGCGGCCTGGTCGTCGGCGACGACCACCCTCAACTTCTGCTGCTCCTCGGTCGGTTCGCTCATCCCGGAATCACTGCCTCCACGTGCCAGCCGCCCCGGTCCGGCCCTTCGGTGACCGGTCCCGCCGTGACGGTTCCGTTCAGGAGCGCGACGCGTTCGCGCATTCCGATCAGCCCCATGCCGCTGCCGGGCCCCGCGTGCACCTCGCGGGTGCCGGGGCGGTTGCGGATCTTCAGCGTCGTCGACACCGCTGCGAACGTCAGCTCCACGCCGACGTCTCCTCCGGGCGCGTGCCGGGCGGCGTTGGTCAGCGCCTCCTGGGCGATCCGCAGCAGGTTCTGGGTCACTCGGGCCGGGAGCTCGCGGGCCGCACCGATGACGGTGAGGGCGTCGTGGTGACCGGAGGATTCGACCATCGCGGCCAGGCTCTCCACGAGCGGCAGGGCGTCTTCGCGCAGCGCGTGCACGGTCCACTGCGCCTGCTTCAGGCTCTCCTTGACCAGGGCGTGGGCCTTGGAGTTGGCCTCCCGGACCTTCTCGAGGTCGCCGGTGTCGATCAGCGCGTCGGTCAGTTCCAGCTGCATGTTGATCCCGGCCAGCGAGTGCGCCAGTACGTCGTGCACGTCCCGCGCGATCCGGCCGCGTTCGCTCAGCACGGCCGTCCGGGCCTCGGCCCGGGCGGCGCGTTCGGCCGACTCGGACGCTGCGATCGCCGCCCGTACGGCCTGGCGCCGGCTGCGGTTGAGGATGCCGACCAGGACGGGTGCGCCGGTGGCGAGGCCGAGTGCCCAGGGCAGCTGCTGGTCTCCCGGCCCGAGGTGGAGGTACAGGACGCCGGCGCAGAGCGCGCTGCAGAGTCCTGCGAGGGCCAGGGCCCACCGGGGCTCCAGCCGGTGGCCGATGTGACCGGTGAGGAAGAAGGCGAAGAGGTAACCCGTTCCACTGCTGCTGACACCGATCAGAGCGGCCGCCGCGAGGACGCCGGCAGCCAGCCAGGCGGGCGCGAACCGCTGGGTCACGGCGTTCTCGGGCAGGCCCCGGGCCAGCAGCGCTGCCGTGTTGAGCACGAAGAGGACGAGGACGGCCAAGCCCTGGCCGCTGAAGCCCATGGGCCGGATCGTCACGACTCCGACGACGACGACCGCCAGGTTCATTGCCCACAGGGCCCGCGGATCCTGTCCCGGAACCGGACCCGGTCCGGCCTCCGGGGAGGCTGCCGTCCCGGGGGGCGGAGGGCTCTCGTGCGGGGGCATGCGCAGAACATACTGCACGGTCAGGCCGTACGGTCGAGCACCGGCACGGGGCGGGCCACCGTGTGGGTGCGGCTCCGGATGAAGATCGTCGCCAGCCGTGTGACCACCTCGGTGAGGGCCATGAGGACGAACGCCGCCACCCAGGCCTTGTCGCCGGTGATCTGGTGGGTGACGCTGAACCGGGCCACATCGGCGCCGCCGCCGTGCTCGACCCACAGCTGGAAGCCCATCCGCGCCCCCATGCCCACGACCCACAGGACCGCCGACACCACTCCGGCCTTGATCAGGACGTGTCCGTCGACGGTCCGGATCCGGGTGTAGACGCCGCCCGCGATGCCGAGCGCGGCGCCCGCGCCCACCAGGACCGCGATCAGCGCCAGGTCATTGCCCGCGGTGGGGATGGTGTCCAGGTAGGACCAGGCCACGAAGGCCACGATCCCCAGCGGGAGCAGGAAGGACTTGAGGTCGAGCCGTCCTTCCCGAAGCTGCCGGAAGACGATCAGGATGAGGGCGATGTCGGTGATCCACTCGGTCGTTGTCATGCCCTCAAGGCTGCTATCGGGCGGCCCGTGACACCTGGACCCAGGGGTGGAAAAGGGGGTGGAGTTCGGGCTCTCCTCATCTCCACCGGCGGCCGGCAGCGGGCATAAGGCAGCCGTGATCCGGCAGCGCCACCGCCCCGCCCCGCCGTGTTTCGCGGCGGGGCGGGGCGGGGCGGGGCGGTTCGGGGGAGGTCGAGGGTCGGCCTCCCCTCCCGCCGTCGGCTCAAGGAAGCGAGATCACTTGCCCAGGTAGGCGTTGATGATCGTGACCTCGGAGACGTTGCCCTGCTTGTCGGTGACCTGGGCCCGGAAGGAGATCCCCCGGTCCTTTGCGGGGTTCCGGACGGAGAACGCGCCGTCGGTGACCGTGACCGGCTTCCAGGTCGTCCCGCCGTCTTCGCTCACGGAGATCGTCAGCGACTTGAGGTTCTTCCCGGAAGCCGAGCCCTGCACGGTCACGGGGATCCGGGTGACCTTGCCCGCCGGGGCGCGGGAGGCCGTGTCCAGCGAGGGCTGGAAGCGCACCGTGGAGACCGGGAGCGAGGTCTGGGCGGCGACCTGGCGCGAGCGGAAGGTGAAGCTCGTGTCGATGCGGGTGGAGACGGAGGAGATGTCCGGGGACCGCTCGACGGAGGTGGTCAGTCGGTACTCGGCGTCGGCGCCGTCGACCGTGAACGGCTCCCAACCGCTCAGCGGGTCCTCGTTCTCGGCGACCTTGATCCCGTTGCGGTACAGGGTGGTGGCGGTCTTGGTGAGGGACGAGGAGCCTGTGTGTCCCGCGCCGTCGGCGAAGAGGGGCACCGAGGCGGTGATGGTCTGCAGGCCCGTCTCCGGGTCGGGCGCGGTGCGGGACACGCCCAGGCCCTTGCCCAGGAGCGGTGAGAAGACTCCGGTGTTGAAGGTCTCGCGGTGGGACGAGCCCGCCGGGTAGCGCTTCGGCTCCAGGGAGGCCTGGTCCGCCTCGATGCGCTGGTTGCCGTCCTGGTCGGGGGCGCCGAGCTGCCAGAACCCGCTCCGCCAGGTCGCGCCGTCGAGGGCGGAGAGCAGGAGCGTACGGGTGCCGGGGGCGGGTTGGACGGCTCCGTAGAAGTCACCCTGAGCCATGCCGGGCAGGGTGGGGGCGGCGTAGGCGTAGCCGGACTTGCCGGGGGCGGGCGCGCCCATGTCCACGGAGAGCTTCGCCAGCTGGGTCGCCTTCACGTGCCGCGTGTACCCGGTGGCGAGACGGTTCGTCACGCCGCCGAGGGCAACGGAGTACTGGGTGGCCGGGTCCTTGAGGAAGGTCGCCAGCCAGCTCTGCGTGAGCGAGCCGTCGGTCACCGCCGGCCCCATGTGGGCGGAGCGGAACCCGGTGTACCCCTTGGGGAGGACCCAGCCGTTGCCGAGGTGGCCTTCGCCGACCGCCTGCTGGTAGTACGGCAGGGCGAAGTCGGCCGTGGCCAGACCGGGCACGGTGATGTCCACCGGCTTCGCGGTGCGCGCGTCGACCGTGACGGTGGTGGTCCCGGAGACCTCCAGCCGCGGCTGGACCAGCCAGTCGACGCCCTTGGTGAGGTCCGCGCCGTCCTGGTACACGGCGCCGTGGAGGGCGTAGGTGCCCTTGGGCAGACGCAGGGTGCCGGTGCCGGACTCGTTGCTGACGCCCGTCCATATGCCGTCGGCGGCGCCGCCGATTCCGAACAGGGAGTGGGAGAACTCGCGGGCAGGGCCGCCGTCGCGGTCGACGGTCGTGATGGTGACGTCGTACGCCTCGGCCTCACGGACGGCCGCCGCGCCCGTACGCACCGACTGGCCGCCGCCGGTGGCGGTGACGTAGGCGGAGAACGCGCCGTCGACATCGCCGAGCCGGGTGTCGGCGGCCAGGTCGACCTCGGCCCGGCCCCCTGCGGGCACGGTCACCTTGTCGGCTCCGAGCGCGAAGAACCCGGCGGGGGCGGCCTTGCCCCGGGCATCGGTGCCGGTCACCGTGAGGTCGAGGGTGATGTCGGTGGTGCCGAGATTGCGGTAGGCGATCTTCTTGGTGAGCGGCGCATCGTCGGTGTGCGGCCACTGGGCCGTGCCGAGGGACACCGACGGCTGCTCGGTGATCACCGTCTGGGCGAGGGCCTTGTCCACTTGGACGCGGCCGGTGCCCTGCTGCTGGACGCCGACCGCGCCGTCCTTCGTGGACGCGGTCAGCGCGCCCTTGAGCTCGGTCCCGGTCCAGCCGGGGTTCTTCTGCTTCAGCAGCGCTGCGGCTCCGGCCACGTGAGGGGTGGCCATGGAGGTGCCGTTGAGCTGCAGGTAGCCCGGGGCGGGGTGCTGGGCCCCGGGGTCGGTGTCGAGCTTGCTCCCCGGGGCCGCCGCGGCGGTGATGCCCACGCCGGGCGCGGTGAGGTCGGGCTTGACCGCGCCGTCGCCGACGCGCGGGCCCCGGCTGGAGAAGTCCGCCAGGACGTCCTTGGAGTCGACGGCGCCGACGGTCAGGGCGGCGTCGGCGCTGCCGGGCGAGCCGACCGTGGACTCGCCGGCACCGTCGTTGCCCGCGGCGATGGCGAACAGGACGCCCTTCTCCGCCGACAGCCGGTCGACGGTGGCCTCGACCGGGTCCACGCCCGGGAAGTCGCGGCTTCCGAGGCTGAGGTTGACGACGGCTGCGCCTTCGGCGACGGCCCACTCCATGCCCGCGATGACCGCGGAATCGGAGCCGTAGCCCCGGTCGTCGAGGACCTTGCCGCTGATCACCTTGGCACCGGGCGCGACACCCTTCAGTGCCCCGCCGGACGCGGCACCGGTTCCGGCCGCGATGGAGGCCACGTGGGTGCCGTGGCCGACGCGGTCGGTGGTGTCGGGGGAGTCGGAGAAGTTCTTCTCCGCGACGACCTGGCTCTTCAGGTCCTCGTGGGTCTTGTCGACACCGGTGTCCAGGACGGCGATCTTCACGCCCGTGCCGTCGAACCCGGCCTGCCAGGCCCGGTCGGCGCCGATCTGCTTCGTGCTCTTGTCCAGGCTCGCCTTGCGCACGCCGTCCAGCCAGACCTTGTCGATCCCGGCGCCGGTGGCGCGGAGGCCGCGCGCAGTGGGCTCCGTCAGAGCCTCCCAGACCTTCGTGGCGTCAGCGGGCGATGCCTTGACGGCTTCGGCGTTGACCGTTTGAAGGGCGCGCCCCGCCCCGCTGCCGGCGGCGGACCGCAGCTCGGCGCGCGCCGCCCCGGCGGAGCCCTCGTACTGGACGATCAGGCCGAGTCCGCCGCGGTGCAGTGCGCGCAGGGTCGGGTCGGCGAGCGTGGTGACGTCGAAGAGGCGCCGGTCCAGCTTGCCGGCGGCCAGCAGGGCCCGGGCGTCGGCGGGCAGGACCAGGGTGTGGCCGTCGGCGCGTTCGATCTCGACCGGTACGCGCTCGCGGCCCTGGCCGGGCTCGAAGCGCACGACCGCGCCGCTGCCGTTCACGGTGACGCGGTCGCCGGTGATCAGCGTGACGGTCACGGGGGTGCCCGTGGTGCTCCTGGTGGGGGAGGCGGCGGGTGCCGCCCCCGCGGGGCCGGTCAGCCCCGTGCTGAGGGCGACGACCGCGGTGGCGAGGGCGAGGGCCCCCGCGGCTTGTCGAGGCCTGTGGGTCCGTGTGAACAACTCTGCTCCTGTGGAAGGCGCGCACGGCGGCCGGAGCCGTGGCGCGCGCCCCGTCGTGTGGCGCACGTGGCGTACGCGGTGTGTGCGTGGCGGTGTGGTGACGCCGGTCGCCGCGGCCCGGTCGGCCCGTGTCCCACCGACCCCTAGGGGGAGAGGCGGGGGTGGGGAGAGCGAGCCGTCCGGGCCGTGCGGCGACCGGGGTACGGCAGCAGTCCACCGGCTCGCGGATTGTTCAGCAGCCTCGATCCGGGCGGCTGAACAATTGTTTTCCGTGGCCGAAGAGGCTCTTGTGGCTGCTGGTGCCCCCGCCTACGGTGGGAACGATCTTGATCCCGGGGGAGGGGAGCGGCGTGGGAACTGGTGCGGGAAGGCCGGAGAAGGCGCTCGATCCACAGGCCGGTCCAACCGCCCGGTTCGCCGGTGAGCTCCGCGCACTGCGCCGTGCGGCCGGCTCCGTCCCCTACAGGGAACTGGCCGCGCGGGCCGGCTATTCGGTGACGGCGCTCTCCCAGGCCGCCGCCGGGAACCGGCTCCCGAGCCTGCCCGTGACGCTGGCCTACGCCGAGGTCTGCGGCGGCGCCCGGACGGAATGGGAACGACGGTGGCGCGAGGCCGAAGCCGAAGCCGCGACCGAAGCGCTGGCCTCCCTCGAGCTCGACGCCGCCGACAGCGGAGGCACCCCGCCCTACCGGGGCCTGACACGCTTCGAACCCGAGGACGAGTCGGTGTTCTTCGGCCGCGAACAACTGACCGACCAACTGACGGCCCTGGTCGCCGAACACCGCTTCGCCGTCGTCCTCGGCCCCTCCGGCAGCGGCAAGTCCTCCCTGCTGCGGGCCGGTCTCATCCCGCGACTGCGCCGCTCCGCACCGCCGCTGCCGCCCGCCGCGGCCCTGCGCGTCCTCACCCCCGGCGAACACCCGATGCGGACCCACGCGCCGGTTCTCACCCCCGCCGCCGGAGACGGCGAGACCTGGCTGATCGTGGACCAGTTCGAGGAGGTCTTCACCCTCTGCACTGACCCCGACGAACGACGGGAGTTCCTCGCGGCCCTCCTCGCCGCCCGCCACCCCGGAAGCCGGATCCGCGTGGTGCTCGCCGTGCGCGCCGACTTCTACGCGAACTGCCTGGCCCACCCCGCCCTGGCCGAGGCCGCCCGAGCCGCGACCCTCCCCGTGGGCCCGCTGACCGCCGAGGAGATGCGCGGCGCGATCGTGCGCCCCGCGGCGGCGGCCGGCCTCACCGTCGAACGCGCCCTCACGGCCCGGCTCGTGGAAGAGGTCACCCGCGAACCCGGCAGCCTGCCGCTGCTCTCCCACGCCCTGTTGGAGACCTGGCGGCGCCGCCGCGGGCGCACGCTGACCCTGGCCGGACACGAGGCGGCCGGTGGTCTGCGCGGAGCCCTGGCCCAGACCGCCGAGGAGGTGTACGCGGCACTCGGGCCCGACCGCGCCCCCGTCGCGCGTCGCCTCCTGCTGAACTTGATCACCCCCGGCGACGGAGCCCCCGACACCCGGCGGCCCGTACCCCGCGACACCCTCGTGCCCCCGGACTCGCCGGACGCCGCCGAGGCGGGCGCCGTGCTCGACCGGCTGGCCCGGGCCCGGCTCGTCACGCTGGACCGGGACGTCGTGGACCTGGCGCACGAGGCCCTGATCACCGCCTGGCCGCGGCTGCGCGGCTGGATCGACACCGACCGCGAACGGCTGCGACGCCACCGCCGGTTGACCCAGGCCACCCAGAACTGGCTGACCCGCCGACGCGACACCGGGGCGCTCCTGCGCGGAGGCGAACTGGCCGAAGCCGAGGCCACGTTCGCCGAGGTCGCGGGCCGCTCCGCCGAGCTGATCCCGGCGGAGCGGGAGTTCCTGCGTGCCGGTCTCGCGTTCCGCGCCCGCACGCGTCGAATACGTCGCGGCGTCACCTCCGTCGTCGCCCTCCTCCTCGTCCTCCTCACGGTGGCGAGCACGACCGCCTGGCAGCAGGGCCGCGACAACGTCCGGCAGCGGGTCGCCGCCGAGATCCGGAAGGCCAAGGGGGCGGAACTGGCCGCCGGTCAGCTGGCAGCCGTGGCCCAGGGCCTACGGAGCTCCGACCCCGCGTTGGCGATGCGGCTGAGCGTGGCCGCCTGGCGGGTCGCCGAGACCGCCGAGACCCGGTCGGCGCTGCTGGCGGCGTCCGTCCAGGCCGAGTCCGACGCCTACGACGTACCGGACGAGGCGGGCCCCTGGCACTCCTACCCCGCGCTCCCGGTCCGGCTGAGCGCGGACGGCCGGATCGCGGTCACCGTCGACGTGGACTCCGTACGCGCCTGGGACGTCACGAAGAGGACGGCGGTCGGCCCGGAGACGACCCTCGACCAGGGCACTCTGTTCCGCGGGATCTCCCCGGACGGCCGCACCGCCCTGGTGCAGGGGTCCCGGGAGGAGAAGGAACCCGGTTCCGGGAGCGGGGCGCGTCGACTGGACCTGGCGTCCGGGACGCCGCTCGACGCCGTACCCCGGCCGGTGGGCGCTTCGGTTGCCTGGACGGCCGCCGAACAGGTCGTCGCCAACCAGGACATGGACGGTGCCGTCGGCCGGCTTTCGCTCCGGGACGCAGGCAGCGGCCGCACCCTGCTGGAGGTGCCGACCGGGCGGCATCCGATGTGGGCATTGAGCCCGGACGGACGCCACCTGGCCCTGTGCGCCCGGGGAGGGGATGCGGCGAGCCCCTTCGAACGGTCCGACGTGCCCATGAGGGTGTGGGACGTGACCCGCGGCACAGAGCTGCCCGCCACCCGACCCGGCGGGTGCGCCGTCGACTCCTTCGGTTTCACCGGCGACGGCGCCGTCCTCATGACCCGAGCACCGGGCGGCCTGAGCCTGTGGGACCCCATCACGGGCCGGGAACCGGCCCGGATCGACCACCACGGACTGACCGAGGCGACCACCAGCCCCGACGGTCGGTTCGCCGCTGCCGTCGACGGCAGGGAGATCCTGATGTGGCGCCTCGCCACGCCCGAACGACCGGTCTTCCGCTACTCCCTCGCCAACGGGTCCGCCTCCCAGCTCCGGATCGACCCGAAGGACGGCGTCATCAGGTACCTGACCGAACGCCGACTCGGGGACACCGTGGTGCGCACGATCTCCTACGGACCGGCCACGACACCGGACTGGAACCCGGACCCGGCCTCGACGGGCACCTTCAGCGCGGACGCCACGACCGTCGCGGTGGACCGCAGGCAGGGCTCGAGCACCTGGTTCGAGGCCTACGCCGTCGCCGACGGCCGGCGCACCGCCCGTACCCCACCGGCCGACTGCCCGAAAGCCGCACCGGGATCCGGCGCAACGCCCCCGGAACACGACTGCCGTGGTCTCCTCGCGCTCACCCCCGACGGACGAACCCTCGCCCATGCCCGAACCGATCCCGCCGCGGGCTCCGACGCCGGGGACGGGCAGCGGGAGACCGCCCAGGAACCGAGCCTGTGGGACGTGTCGGCGAACAAGGCCCGCCCGCTCCCCGCAGACCCGAAACCGTCGTCCGCCGCCCGGATGCCCATCACGGGAATGGCCGTCTCCCCCGACGGCCGGTCCCTGCTCACGACGCGCGCGGGCGTTGACACCCTGGACGTCCGGGACGTGGCGAGCGGACGCCGGACCCGGGCTCAGGACCTCACGAAGGACCGGATGTCCTCCGTGGTGAGCCGGGGGAGCGACCGAGCCGCCCCGGTCGCGGTCCGCCCCGACGGCCGACTGCTCGCGACCTCCTCGAACACCTTCGACATCACCACCGGCCGACGCACCGTAGGGGGCCTCACCATGGAACGGGGCGGGGTGATGACCTACAGCCCCGACGGCACGCGCCTGGCGGTCGGTGACACGACGGGCGGGGTCACCCTGTGGGACGGCGAGGCCGAGCGACGACTGGCCACCCTCCCGGCCGGGTTCGACGAGATCGGCCTCGACTCCGCAAAGTCCGCAACGGCCTTGGCCTTCTCCCCCGACGGCCGAACCCTGGCCGTGGCGGGTGCCTCCGGCACGCTCCGGCTCTGGGACGTGAACTCGGGCCAACCCCTGGGACCACCGCTGCCGACCCCCGGCGACGGAATCGTCGCCGTCACCTTCTCACCCGACGGCCAAACCCTGCACAGCGCAGGCGAACACAGCACCGTTCGCACCCACCAGGTGGCCCCGGACCGCGTAGCGGAGTCCGTGTGCACCCGCGCGGGAGCCGAACTCTCCCGGTCCGACTGGCACACCTACCTCCCGGATCTCCCGTACCGAAAGACCTGCTGACCGATCGCGTTCATCCCGCGGACCCACGAACCCGGAACCGTGGGTCTTGGCTGAAACACGTTCTGGACGGAGCCGCAGCCAGGGCACAGACTGCGGTGGGCGATCAAGTGGAGCCAGAGCGTACGGCGATGGGGGATGCTCGGTGCTGCGCATTCATTTCACCGCCGAGGATCTGGCTCGGACCCGCGTGGCCGCGACGATCGGGGCGGCCGCGGAAACGATGTACAGCCTGAGGCTGCTGCGCGACTGTGCCGCCGCGGCCCTGCCCTTCCGCCCCTGGCAGGCGGCGGTCCGCGGGCGGCTGGGTGCGCAGACCCGTCCGTTCACGAGCCTGCTGGCGGTGGACGGCCCGGACATCGACCTGACGGTGCTGATGGGTGACACGCTGTCCGTCGAGGAGGGAATCGACAACCTGATGCGGGCATCGCCCGCCAGTTTGCAGACCGAGCTCGAGCACATCGCCTTCGACCCTTCGCAGTTGTCGTGGGCTCGGGAGCTGGCGGCCGGCGACCTCGAAGCCCGCAGGGACTTCGCCGCAGGGCTCGCCGCTTGCAACGAGGCGATCGTCGCCCCCTATTGGAACGGGGCGAGATCCCATGTGGAGGGCGTACGGGCGACCTTTGCACGGATGCTGCTCGACGGCGGGATCGAACGCCTGCTGGAGGGGATGTGCGTCCCGCTGGTGCGGTGGCGGTCGCCCGTACTGGAGGTGCGCTACCACCGGCACGTCGACGTCCACCTCAAGGGGCGCGGTCTCGTCATCGCGCCGACGGTCTTCCTGTGGCGTGACCCGGCACTGTTGTGGGACTCGCAGGACGACACCTCGGCGCCCACCCTCGCCATTCCCACCATCGGTGACGCAGAGGTGGGCGCCGCGTTGTGGTCTGCGGCGCAGGCCGCTGACCAGTCACTGGGCGCACTGCTGGGGCGCACTCGGGCCGCCGCACTGCAAGTGGCCACCGAAGGATGCAGCACCACCGAGCTGGCGCGGCGCCTTAACGTGTCGATCGCAGCGGCAAGCGAGCACGCGACGGTGCTGCGGAACGCCAATCTGATCACGACGAGCCGACGCGGCAAATCCGTGGTGCACACCGTCACCCCGCTGGGCGCCGAACTCCTGGGAAGCCACGGATGAGCCGTCAGCCGAGCTTTTTGGCTTGGGCTTCGACCACGTTCTTGGGGTGGTCCGCGGTGCCGCTCATGCTCTGTGCGTGGAAGACGGCGAGGGTGTTCGCTTTGCGTACGACGACGAGTTCCGTCGAGATGCGTCCGATCTCTTCGTCCGCCATGGCGAGGGTGTAGGTCAGGGTTTCATCACCGACTTCCACCTTGGTGAACGGCCGTACCGTGGTGTTCCCGAGTTCCTCGCCGGCCACGGTCGGCGTGAATCCCTGCTCACAGGGCAGGCCGGCGTCGACGAGGGAGCGGAAGGCTTGCTCGGCGCCCTTGCCGTCGTACGAGTACAGGCTGACCACGGTCGCGGTCGTGCCGAGGGCGTTGCGGGCGGCGAGTTCCTTGTCCTCGTCGCTCGCGTCCTTGTCCACCGGTTTCGGCTTGGCGGCCACCGCGGTCCGTGCCGCTCCCGTCGGGCTGCCGATCGGCGCGGTGGCCATCGCCCGCAGCACCGGAAGACACTCGGGGACGTCACTGACGGCTCCCTCGCCGGCCTTCACGTCCTCCTCGGAGACGGGCTTGAAGAGATGGTCGGGCAGGTCTGCCTGAAGCAGGATCATGCCCGCGAGCTCCGCATCCGTCTTCCCCTTGGCGGCGGGGGCCGCCTGAGTCGGTGCGGAAGCCGAGGCCGAAGGCTGCGCATCGGCCTTCGCCCCGCCCTTCTCCTCGGCGCTGCCGGAGCCGCCGCAGGCGGAGACGAACAGGGCCAGGGACAGGGCTGAGGCGGTCAAAACGGTACGGCGGACGTGCATGGCGCGCATGGTGAAGTTCCCCCACAGGAAAAGGTCAGCGGAAAAGCGGCAGCACTCCGAGCCCTCCACCCCAAAACGGAGCGGCGCGTCAGCTGCGCAACCCACACCGTAGGGGAGCGGGCCCGTGCATCAGTACGTATTTGCGTGCCTCGTACGTTCGCGGAAGCGCCGGGGTGACCTCGCAGACGCGGAGGGTTACCAGTGGGTCGTGTTACCTGTCAGCGCAGGCAGTCCAGCTCCACGCAGGGCGTGCGGTAGCACGCTCCCCGGGCAAGGTCTGCGGTCACGGCACGGAAAATCGGGACTTGACACGCTCGGCCCGTCAGTCGCAGCAGCCCCTCGCGCCGCGGTGCAGGGGCTCATGGTGGCGGTCTACGGGCCTGACGGGCGGGGCAGGTCGTACCGACGGCCCGGGCCGGGACCCGCCCGGCAGAAGTAGGCGGGGACCACTTCTGCCGGTGGAACCGCATGGTCCGGCCCCCGGTCCACCGTGTTGGCTCGACGTGGAACGGACGGCGGAGCCGGGCCGCCGGGCATCACGGTGCCCCGGGGCCGCCCACACCGCCGTCCGGCAACCGGTACCGCACGCCCGCTCCGGTTCCGACGACCGTCTTGACCCTGGGGAACGACATGCTTGCAAGAGGCTTCCGCGTGCTGCGAAGGCTGGCCCTACCCGTCCTGGCGCTGCTCTTCCTAGCCGCAACGCTGCCCACCCCCACGGCCGCCGTAGCGGCGTCCGGGAGCAAGTACGGAGACGCCCGCCTCGACCAGTGGTCGTCGCTGACCACCCACAACTCCTACGCGGACTCGGGGATCGTGCCGCCGCGGAACCAGTCCCGCAACATCTCCCGGCAGCTGGACGACGGCGTGCGCGGGCTGATGCTCGACACGTACGACATCGCCTACGACCAGGAGGGCAACGTCGACTTGATGCTGTGCCACTCCACGTTCTCCTGCCACGAGACCTTTCGCAGCGGGCTCGGCAGGGTGGTGGACTTCCTCAAGGCCCACCCGGACGAAGTGGTCACGGTCTTCCTGGAGAACTACGCCAGCCGCGCGTCCCTCACCCAGGCGGTCACGGACGTGCTGGAATCCGAGAACGCGAAGAACCTGCTGTTCTCGCCCAACCAGTACGACATCGACAACCGGAACTGGCCGCGGCTGCGCGACATGGTCTCCGACAACCGCCGCCTGGTGGTGTTCCAGGACAGGTGGGGAGAGGACGTCCCGGTCAAGTCCAGTGACGGGAGCAAGGAATACGGGCGCCTCATGTACACCTGGAACCGTACGGTGGAGACGCTCTACGACTACGACGGCCGGCCCAGCGGCTGCGCATCGCGCAACAGCAACCCGGTGGGGCAGAACCCCATGCCGGGCACGGCCCTGACGCCGCTGTTCACCATGAACCAGTTCGACTCGAGCGTGCTGAACCCCGAGGCCAAGGCGCCGGGAGACAACGGCTCGGCCCTGAAGAACCGCATCGACAAGGACTGCCGTCCCGCCGCGGGCCACAACCCCAACTACGTCGCGGTGAACTTCTACGAGCAGAGCGACACCAGCGGCGTCACCCCGATGTCCGTGGTCAACGAACTCAACCGCAACGCCCACATCTTCGCGCCGCACCCGGCGCTGTGGACCGTCACCTCGAACAGGCAGTTCATCGGGCAGACCTACGAGACCACCGCCCCGAACCGCTGCATGGTGCGCGGTGAGAACTTCCCCGACGGGACGGGCGGCGTGATGACGCAGCGGGCCTGCGCGAGCCCGGCGCCCAGCAGCCAGCAGTGGACGGTTCCCCTGCCGCCCTATGACAGCAAGAACTACTACTGGATCAAGGCGGGCAACGGCAACTGCCTCACCGTCCCGTGGAACCTCGGCGTGCCGCCCGGCAACGGCATGCAGTTGTTCTGGTGGCCGTGCGAGAGCCGGTGGGCCTCGGACAACCAGCTCTGGGAGGTCATGCCGGCGGAGCAGTACGGCGGCAGGCGCGCCTTCTACTTCATCAACCGGTGGACCGGCAAGTGCCTGACCCTGGACCCGGCGACGATCGGCGGCAAGGCCGGCAAGGTCACGCAGGACGTCTGCCCGAGCCGCGGATGACCCCCCGAACCTGATCCGGGCACCTGTCACGTCCGCGATACCGGCGCCCGAAGCGGCCCGGCCGAGCAATCGGCCGGGCCGGTCGTGCTTTCTGCGCGGCCGACCGGCCCGCCCGGACGGGGGACGGTCCGCTCACTTCCACCGGCAGAAGTGGAAGTGGCGTCTTGGCATACTTCTGCCGGTAGGACCCGCCGACTCGGGGGGACCACGCTGACCAGGGGATTCGAGTCATGAACAACGGGGGGTTCGCCGCGCGCCTGCACGCCCTGCGAACGGGTGCAGGGCTCAGCCAGGAGGCACTGGCTCAGGCCGCCGGGTTGAGCGTGCGGGCCCTATCGGACCTGGAACGAGGACGCTCCCGGGGGCCGCAGCGCCGCACCGTACAGGCCCTCGCCACCGCCCTGCGCCTGGACGGTGCGGCCGCCGCCGAACTGGAACGCGCCGCCGGCCTCGGCCGCCCCCGCCCCCACCGCGGAGCGGGGATCGCCACCCGGCCGGAGGCACGCCCCGTCCCGCACCACCCGCTCCAGCTACCACGCGATCTGGGCGACTTCACCGCCCGCGGCCCTGCCCTGAACCGGCTCCGCGCCCTGGCCGAACACCTCGACCCCGCTCACCCACCCGTGGCCGTGGTCAGCGGACAGCCCGGCCTGGGCAAGACCGCCTTCGCCGTCCACGCCGCGCACACCCTCACTCCCCACTTCCCGCACGGCCAGTACGCCATCGACCTGCGCGGCATGGACCCCCGCCCCACCCCGCCCCGCGAAGCACTCGCCCGGCTCCTGCGCGCCCTCGGCACCGCCGACAACGCCGTCCCCACCACCACCGAGGACCGCAGCGGCCTCCTTCGCTCCTTGCTGCGCGACCGCCGGATCCTCCTCCTTCTGGACAACGCCGCCGACGAGAACCAAGTCCGCCCCCTGCTGCCCGGCCGCAGCCCCTCCCTCACCCTCGTCACCAGCCGCAACACCCTGGCCGGGCTCGAAGCGGTCCACCGCCCCGAGCTCACACTGCTGCGCCGCGAGGAAGCCGTCGAACTCCTCACCCGCGTCATCGGACCCGAACGGGTAAACCGCGAGAGCCAGGCCGCCCGCGACCTCGCCGACCTGTGCGGACACCTCCCCCTGGCCGTACGCATCGCCGCACAGCGCCTCGCCGCCCGGCCGGGCGAACACCTCGCCAAACTCGCAACCAGGCTCGCCGAAAGCACGACACGCCTGGACACCCTGCAAGCCGGCTCACTACAAGTCCGAGCCGCCTTCACCCTGTCCTACCGGCAACTGCCCCCACCCACCCGCACGGTCTTCCGTCGCGCCTCGCTCGCAGACGGCCCCGACTTCAGCCCCCAGAGCGCCGCCCTTCTGGCAGGGCTGCCCCTACGTCAAGCCGCCAGATGCGCACAGGACCTCACCGACGCCGGACTGCTCCAACCCCACCCCACCGCCGACCGCTACCGCTTCCACGACCTCCTCCACCTCTTCGCCGCCGAACAACTGGCAGAAGAGGACGAGCCCGCGCACACCGCCGGCGCCCAAAACCGGGCCGACCTCTGGACCCTGCACCGCGCGACCGCCGCAGCCCAACTCTTCGACACCGCACCCCACCCGGACACCAGCCCCGCCCCCGATCCCGATCCCGCCACCGCACCCGCCGACCACGAACAGGCACGGGTCTGGCTGGAGGCCGAGAAGGCGCAGTGGCTCGCCGCCCTGGGCCGCGCCCAAGCCCGGGGGCTGCACCGACAAGTCATCGATACCGCCGAGGCGATGCACTGGTTCTCCGACCGCACCCCGCACTGGGAAGCATGGGCACAGGTCTTCCAGTGGGCCGTCGACTCTGCCCGCGCCCTGGGCAGCAAACGCGACGAGGCCGTTCACCTCAACTACCTCGCCTGGGCCTACAACATGTGTCTCTACGACCACACCGCCGCCCTGACCACCGCACAGGCCGCCCTGGCCGCAGCGCGCGAAAGCGGCGACCAGCTCCAGATCGGTTGGGCCCTGGGCTACGCCGCCGGCGCACTCCACCGGCTCGGGCGAACCGACGAATCCATCATCTGGCTCCAGGAAGCCGCCGACCACCTCGGCAAGCAGACCGCCCCGGAGAGCCGCCTCGCCGAACTCACCGCCCTCAACTCCCTTGGCCAGCAACTGCGAGAGACCGGCCGTGCCCAGGAAGCCCTGGCCATCCACCGACGCAGCGAAGCCATCTGCAACACCGGCGTCCCGGGGAAGCCCCGGGAGCTGATCGGCCTCTACCTCGCCGTGACCCGCCAGCACATCGGCAACGACCTGGCCGCCCTCAACCGCTGGAACGAAGCAGAGCACCTCCTGCGGTACGCCCTCACCCACTTCCAGGCGGCACAGATGCCCGCCTGGAGCGAACCGGCCCGCCTCGACCTCGGCATCGTCCTGCTCCATCTCAACCGGCACCACGAAGCCCACACGGTCCTGACCGCCGCTCACGAAGCGCTCGTCCGGCTGAACAACCCCCGCAAATCCGAAGCCGCCGACCACCTCCACCACCTCCATCTGCCCTCCGACGGTGCACCCGACCGGACCGGCTGAGGAGGCAAACGGACCCTCAGGGCGCTGCCCGGCGCAGGGACAGGGCGAAGGCGTAGCTGGTGACGGTGAGGACGATGATCGGCGGCGGGGGCAGGAAGAGGGCGGATATCGCCAGGCCGACGAGTGAGGCGGCGAGGAGCGTCCACCCGAAGGCGGTGCGCCGTTCGACCAATGCCGGGGAGTGTCGGGCGGCGAACAGGGCGAGGAGCGCGCAGGTGATGACGAAGAGGCCCATGACGGAACTCATGCCATGGACGACTTGGAGCGTGGTGCGTTCCAGACCCAGCAGCGTCATGCTCGTTGCCCGCATGGCCGCCGACGAGGCTTCTTCCTGCGGGGTCGGATTGCCCCACGCCGCCGCAGCGGCAAGGGCGAGGTGTCCCGTACCCAGGAGCAAGAAGCCGCCGACCCCCACTGTGAAGGGTCGCAGCGGCTCGGGCTTCTGTCTGAGGACTGAGGGGGCGGTCGCGCTCATCGTGACTCCTTGAGGACGTGCCGGATCACCCTCTACATATGTAGAGGGCCTGATGGGGTCGTACTCTACATCTGTAGAGGATCGGTGGTCGGGGATGCGGGAGCCGGTGTTGGTCACCGTCATGGTGGAGGCGCCGATTCGTACGAGGACGTGGCCGCCGGGGTGGTTGTACCGGACTGCGTTGCTGATCAGGTTCGCCAGCAGGTTCCGCAGCAGGACGGGGTCACCGGGAACCACCAGGGGCGTGCCGGCGCCGGTGTCGATGCGCAGGCCGGCCTCGGCTGCGAGTGGGGCGAACTCGGCGATCACGAGCCGGGCGGTGACCGTGAGGTCCACGGCCTCGGTCTCCTCCAGTCCGCGGTCGCTGCGGGCGAGTAGCAGGAGCGCGTTGATGAGCTGTTCCGCTTCCCGGTTGGCCGTGAACAGGTCCTCGCGGACGTCGGTGAGGCCGCCGGGCAGGGGGTCGGCGAGGCGGTGGAGCTCGTCGTCGGGGCCGGTGAGTGCGAGGCGCTGGTGCAGGTTCTGTTCGCTGATGCGGCGGGCGGCTTCGGTCACGGAGACGACGGGACGCAGTGCCCGTCCGGCCGGCCACCGGCCGAGTGCCCGGCGATTACGGCCATGACGAGGAGGTCGACGGCGGACCAGAGGACCATTTGGCGCAGCGCGGTGTCCTGGACGGCCTGCACGGGTCGGCCGATCTTCTGGAGCATGGCGACATCGCTCGGAGGCTCGGGCCTGCCGTCCGGCCGGGTGGGGTGTACGGGCTCCACGGGGCCCCTGGGGGTTGCCTGGCCACTCGGCATGTCCCCGTAAGTGACCGAGATTCCCTGGACCTGCTGAGCCGTTCCGTAGCGTGCGAGCAGCACGACGAAGGCGAGGAGGAGGATGCCGCTGAGGAGGAAGCGCCCGGAGAAGGCCATGGCCAGGCGGACGCGGAAGGGCAGCCTGCTCAGCAGGGCCCGAGGGTTCGGCAGTGCCCGGAAGTTCAGTCGCACAGCCCAGTTCGCCGCGCAGGCGGCTGATGGTGGTGCAGGACGAGGCTGGTGCGCGTGTCGAGGTGTTCGTCCCAGACGGCGCGGACGATGTCGTCGTGGGCCACCGGTGCTCCGCCGGCCCGCATCAGCAGGCGCAGGACCGCGGTCTCTTTCGGGGAGAGTCCCAGCGGGATTCCGTCCACGGACACTTCGTTATGCGTCTCGTCGAGGGTGATGTTTCCGAAGCCTCGCCCACGAGGAGAGCAAGTGCGTGGTCGTGGTCACCCACTCCCAGCAACTGGCTGCGCAGTCCGATCGAATCCTCGACCTGCGCGAGGGCGAGCTCACAGAGCAGGTGAACGCCCGATGAGGACGTAGGCGTACTGCCGCAACCCCCTCCACACGTTGCCTCACAGCAAGTATCGGATGCACTACCCTCGGTGACAGAAATGGTTGGGGCAAAACGAAAGAGGCAGGTGGACCGGGATGCGCGAGACACGACGCGTGGCGCGGGTACTGGGGGCGTGCGCGGCGGCGCTGACCCTGGCGCTGGCGGCGCCGGGTACGGCACAGGCGGCGGACGGGGTGCTGTTCATCGATCGGGCGCCGGTGCATGACCCGTCCGGCTGCTACCCGTTGGGCGACTTCGCGCCCTCGGAGGTCGCAAACTTCACGGACGAGACCGCCTTCGTGTGGTCGGGACCCCACTGCGACGGGCACGTGACGGGCGCCGTCCTGCCGGGTGAACTCGTCCGCCCCGCCCCCGGCATGAGCCTGTTCATCGATTGACTTCCGCTTCCCTCGCTAAAAGGAGGGGATTCCTACGACGGTCGGCTGACCGTCTCGGCGGGTTCCTGCTTCTTCGCGCTGTGCCGGGGCAGGCCCCGGTCTTACCCGCGCTCGACAGGCTGGCACTGCCGGTCCGGCAGCCTTGGCGATGTTGACCGCCGCGTTGATGTCCCGGTCGAGGACGGCCCCGCACGCCGAGCACGCCCACTCGCGGATGTGCAGGGGCTCGGGCCCGTCCTTGACGCCGCACTGTGAGCAGACCTGTGAGGCCGGCTCGAAGCGTCCGATGAGGTGGAAGCCGCGCCCATACCGGGCGGCCTTGCATTCCGGCATCGTCAGGAACGCCGACCATCCGGCGTCGTGGACGGGAACCGACGTCGCTGCATGAGCCCCTGGACCGTGCCGATGCCGACGCGTTCTCGAGGCGTCGCCGCCGGCCCGGGTGGGGGCCGGGTCACTGGCGGGTCAGGAACGCACGGAGTGCGGCGCCGGTCTCCTTCGGGTGGGTGAGGAGCCCTCCGTGCGCAGCGCCGGCGATGACCGTGAACTCGCCTCGCGGCAGGGCGTCGGCGGCGACCTTGGATGCGTGCGGCGGGAAGTAGAGGTCGTGCTCGAAGCCCAGGACCAGCACGGGGATGGTGAGGTCGGCGAGCGCGGCCATGCGGTGCGGGTCGCGTAGCCACGCTTCGGCTGCGGTGGCCTGGCCCACCTCCCCGTCGGACGAGGTCCAGAGGTCTTCCTGGGCTCCGAGGAGCTCCAGCCAGGTGCGGGTCTGCTCCTCGTCATCGCGCAGGACTGCCGGCGGCAGGCTGGAGAGCAGGGTCTGCAGGCGTGTGAACGCGGCGGGCAGCCGACCGGTCGCAGCGATCAACTCGGCCTCCGCGTCCAGCATCGCGTCGAGGACCCCGGTGACCGGTCCGGCGCCCGCCATGAGCACCGCGGAGGCCACCAGGTCGGGCCGGGTGCGGGCCAGCAGCTCGACGGTGAAGCTCCCCAACGAGTACCCGACCACCGCGGCGCCGGTCAGGCCGAGGGCGTCCATCAGCCCTGCCAGGTCTCCGGCCAGGTCCGCCATCGACCACACCGCCGCGGGGGCGTCGGAAGGGGCGACACCGCGCGCGGCATAGGTGATCACCTCGAAGCCCGCCCGCACCAGGTCTTCGCGGACCCCGCACAGCTCCCATGCCACCGGCGGCATCCCCGTACCGCCTGCCAGCACCACCGGACGGCCCCGCCCGGTTCGCTCGTACGCGATCCGCACCCCGCCCACGACCACCGACTCCACGCGCGCCCCCTGATCCGTGCTGATGGGTCAGGGAAGGATGCCCGCTCCGGAGACAAGAGTCCATGATCTCGTGAATGCCCACCCCTGCGACCTCGCCGCTGCACTCGGCATCTCCCGAACGCGCCTGTCGAACCAGCTCACTTGTCTACGGGACCGCGGCCTGGCCGCAGTGCCGTCACGCCGGTGCCGCGGCCGGTGAGCCTGCCCGTGACCCGGCCGGGGCCGCGAGGACGAGGGCGAGCACCGCGTCTCCCGCCTGCCACGCCATTGCGCGGCGCCGTCCATCCAGGACGGGTGGCCGTAGGCCCAGGATCGCGATGCCCCGCGCGGCGGTCCCGAAGATCCCGGTCCGGTCGGCCTTGACCGCAGCCTCCTTCAGCGCCCAGGCGCCGGCCAGCGCGTCGGGCCGGTCCGTACCGACGAGGGCGAGTTCCCCGGGGGAGAGCACGTGGTCCGCGACCCGCCGTACCGCGTCGGCCGAGGCGGTCTCGCACAGGTCCACTCCGACCGGTTGCGGTGCGAGGGCCGCGGCGACGTGGTGGGCGGTGTGGCTGATGGAGACGTGCAAGGCGGGCACCGGGCTGCCGCCGACGAGGACGTGGGGGCTGCCGTCGTTGCGCGGAAGGATCTCCACGTCGGCCGCCGGGGTGGCGAGGAACTCGCCGACCAGGCGCTTGGCGAGCAGCCGTCCCGCCGCCCACTCTGCCTGCCGCCAGCCCGGCAAGGCCCGGACCACCTGCCGCTCGGCCGGTGAGAGGGGCGCGAGGGGCACAGCCCGGTGGAGGCCGGGGCGCCGGGACACGAGGACCCCGGCCCCGCCCCACCGGTGGACCTGGCCCGGCACGATCGGCGGGAAGACGGTGTGCACGGCTACGGGGCTCACGCGGCGGCGGGGGCGGCCGTGTCCGCATCCAGCTGCCGCAGTTCGCGCTCCAGCGCGGTCACGGCCTGCCGGATCTGGTCGGGCGTGTGGTCACAGGTGACGAAGAAGCGCAGCCGGGCCATTTCCTCCGGTACGGCCGGGTAGAGGATGGGGTTGACACTGATGCCCTGCCGGAAGAGGGCCTCCGCGAGCTTGAGGGTCTTCAGCGAGTCCCCGACGATGCAGGGGACGACCGGCGTGTCGTGACTGTCCCCGACGTCGATCCCCGCCTCGCGCGCCAGCCGGACGAACAGCGAGGCGTTGTACGCGAGACGCGTGACGCGCTGCGGCTCGGTGCGCAGGAGGCGCAGGGCCGCCAGCGAGGCGGCGGTGTCGGCCGGGGTCATGCCGGCGCTGTAGACGAAGCCCGGCACGGTGTAGCGGAGGTACTCGACGACCGCGCGGCTCCCGGCGACGTAGCCGCCGCAGCTGGCCAGTGCCTTGGACAGCGTGCCCGACCACAGATCGACGGCCGAGCGCTCGATGTCGTGGTACTCGCCGATGCCCATGCCCGTCGTGCCGATCGTGCCGATGCTGTGGGCCTCGTCGATCATCAGCAGCGCGCCGTGGCGCCGCTTGACCTCGACGAGCGCGGGCAGGTCGGCGATGTCGCCGTCCATGCTGTAGACGCCCTCGATGACGATGAGCACCCGCCGGTACTGGTCGCGGACCTGGCCGAGCACGGCGTCGAGTGCGGCCGCGTCGTTGTGGGGGAACGGCCGCCGGGTCGCGCCGGAGAGCTTGCAGCCCTGCAGGATGCTGTCGTGGGCAAGGGAGTCGTGGAGGACGAGGTCCCCGGGGCCGACGAGGTGCCCGATCACGGTGACGTTGGTGGCGTGTCCGTTGGCCAAGGTGAGCGCTGATTCGCATCCGAGCCGGTCGGCGAGTTCCGTTTCGAGTTCCAGGTGGAGCGGACGGCTGCCGGACAGCAGCCGGCTGGCGGACACCGACGTGCCGTAGCGCTCGACCGCCTCCTTGGCGGCCGCCTTCACCTTCGGGTCGGTCGCCATGCCCAGGTAGTTGTAGCTGGAGAAGGAGACGAGTTCCCGGCCGTCGACGACCGTCGTGTCCGTCATACCGCCTTCGTGGACCAGGAAGTACGGATTGGCGAGTCCCAGCCCGGCGAGCATACCGATCCGCTCACCGTGGGCGGCGACCTCCGGGAAGCGATCGATCCGCGTGTGCTCCTCCGGCGCGGCCGGGTCGTCCGTCGGCTGGTCCGGGGGCGTCGGGACCACGCCCAGGCGGGGGGAGTCCGCTGCCGCGGGCGGGTCGGGAGCCACCGCGACCGGCGTCAGGTCGGCGGACGTCGCCGGCGGGTTCCCGTCACCGTGTCCGATGCGCTGCCCGGGGACGGCCGTTGCCGCCGTGGCGTCCGGGCAGGCGCTCGTGATCAGCGCGGCGAGCCGGGCGACGGTCGGCCGGTCGGCGGCCCGCTCGTCGAAGGTCCACTGCGGCCACTGCCGGGAGAGGGAGGTGAACAGGTCGGTCAGCATCAGCGAGTCGAATCCGAGGTCGTCGATCAGCAGCTGGTCGTTGCTCAGCTGCTCCACCGGGAAGGCGCTGATCCGGGCCACCTGCGCGAGTACGGCTTCGGTGACCTCGCCGGTGATCTCGTCGGTGACCTCGGCGGCCGCCGCGCGCGGGGCGGGCGTGTCGGCGGGGGCGGCGGCGGGGGCCTCGGACTCCTCGGGGGCCGCGGCCGCGGGTACGGCCGGGGCGGTGGGCACCGGCGCGGGGAGCGTCCCCATGAGACGGGCGAGCAGCTCCGCCTGCTGCTGGACCAGCCGGAGCAGTTCGTCCATCGGGGTGTTCGCCGGGTCGTACGTCGGGGCGTTCATCGAGGTCTCCTCAAGCTGTACGGGTTCCACGGGCTCGACGGACCGCAGGGGCTGCGGCGGGAGGGAGGCGGCGGCGGCGGGGTCCTGCTTCGCGGCGCGCCTGGCCGGCACCCAGTAGGACTGGGTGGCGAGCCCGGCCACGGGCAGGTCCAGCAGGCGGCGGTCCTCCTCGGCGATCAGGGCGCGCGGGTCGACCGGGACGCCCAGGACCGCGAGCCGGGCGAGGGCCAGGGCGAAGGTGCGCCCGCCGTCGGCCACCCCCGCGACGGGGACCACATGGACGTCGCCGGGGTCGGTGAGGTTGCGGCGGACCGAGGTGAGGAGCGAGCTGCCGCCCGTCACCTGGAGGAAGATGCGGGCCCCCTGGTCGTAGGCGGTGCGGACCGCGTCGCCGAAGAGGACCGGCGCGGACGCGTGACGGATCCACAGCTCGCGCAGCCGTTCGGGGTCGGTGCAGACCTCGGCGTTCACGGACGAGACGAACGGCAGGTCGGGGCTGGTGATCGGGCGGGCGGTGAGGCCCGAGCGGATGGTGTCCTCGACGGCGGTCAGGTGCGGCGAGTGGAAGGCGTTGGACACGTCGAGCGTCGCCGTGACGACCCCGGCTTCCGCGCAGGCCTCGCGCAGGGCGGCGATCCCGTGCGGCGTACCGCTGACCACGATCTGTCGCGGCTGGTTGAAGCAGGCGAGCCAGACGCCGTCGATCCCGTTCGTGAGCCGGCGGCAGGTCTCCTCGTCGGTCTGCACGGCGAGCATCCCGCCCGGGAAGCGGGACTCGGCCTGCCGGAGGGTCGCACCCCGGTGGACCAGCAGCCGGATCGTGTCCACGTGGGTGAGCGCTCCGGCGGCCGCGGCCGCGGCGAACTCCCCGGCACTGTGCCCGAGAGCGAGGTCGGGACGGATGCCGCAGTCGGCGAGGAGGCGGGTGGCGGCGATCTGGACGGTACCGAGCAGGGGCTGGCACACCTCGGTGGCGGCGAGCCGCTTCCTGAGCTCCTCGGTGTCGCCGTGGGACCGGGCCTCATCGCCGTAGAGCAGGTCGGCCAGGTCGAAGCCGAGGTCGGTCCGGGCCACGGCGCTGAGTACGCAGACGGCCGAGCGGTAGGCGGGGAACCGAGCGTAGAGGTCCCGCATCATGCCTGGCTGCTGACTGCCCTGACCGGGGAAGAGGAAGGCCACGCGGCGTTGTGCGGCGGGCAGCGGGGCGTCGGCGGCGAAGGCGCCCTCGCCGAGGTCGCCGCGGGCGCCGGCCAAGAGCTGCTCACGGGCGTGGCGCAGCCGCTCGACGAACGCGTCCGTGTCGGCGGCCACGATCGCGAGCCGGGCCGTCAGCGGTTCCCGGGAGCCGAGGGTGTGGGCCACAGCGGCCAGCGGGGCACGGTCCGCCGTGTCGAGTGCGTCGAGTACGTCGCCGATGTGCCGGTCCAGCAGTTCGGCGTTGCCGGCCGAGAGGAGGACGAGGTGGGGTCCGGAGCCTTCGGTGCGGTCCGGGAGGTGACCGGGGGCCGTGTCGGGCTGCCGCTCCTCCAGTACCACGTGGACGTTCGTGCCGCCGAAGCCGAACGAGCTGACGGCGGCTCGTCGCGGTGTGTCGGTGTCCGGAAAGGGCAGTGCGGCGGCGGCGAAGCGCAGGCCGGCGGCGGAGATGGCCAGGTCCGGGTGGGGGGTGGTCTGCGGCTGCGGCACGATCGTCCGGTGGTGGACGACGAGGGCCGTCTTGATCAGTCCCGCGATGCCCGCCGCGGACAGCGAGTGTCCGATCAGGGCCTTGCCCGCGCCGAGGTAGCACAGGGCGGGGTCGTCGTCGGGGTACTCGGTGCGCAGTCGGCGCAGGGCCTCGGCCTCGGCGCGGTCACCGGCTGCGGTGCCGGTGCCGTGGGCCTCCAGGAAGCCCACGGAGGAGGGCGCCACCCCGGCGTCCGCGTAGGCCCGGCGCATGGCGCGCAGCTGGCCTTCGGAGGTGGGGACCAGCGGTCCGGGGGACGCGCCGTCGTTGGCCGAGCCGATGCCCTTGATCACCGCGTAGACGCGGTCGCCTTCGGCCAGTGCGTCGGCCAGCGGCCGTATGACGACGACACCGGCCCCTTCGCCGAGGACGAACCCGTCGGCCTCCGCGTCGAACGGGCGGCACACCCCGGCGGCGGACAGGGCGCGGAGTCTGGAGAAGCCGACCAGGCTGTCGGGGGTGAGGTTGAGGTACACGCCGCCGACGAGGGCGATCCGGCAGCTGCCGGATCGCACCTGGGCGATCGCCTGGTCGAGGGCGACCAGCGAGCCGGAGCAGGCGGCGTCGACGGCGAAGCTGGGACCGCCGAGGTCGAAGTGGCGGCTCACGGTTCCGGCCGCCATGTTGAGGAGGCTCCCGGGCAGGGTGAAGGCGTCGATGGTGCCGAGCTTCCGCGCCCGCTCCTTGGCGGCGTCGGCGGCGTCGGCGGCGTCTGCGGCGTCTGCGGCCTCGGCGCCGTCGTCCGCCGCGTGCGCGTCCTCGGCCAGGGTGATGGCCCGGAGGGGGGCCGCCATGAGGTCCTTGTAGTCGGACACCGACAGTCCGAAGAACACCCCGGTGTTCTCCCTGTCGAAGTCGCCGCGGCCCATACCCGCGTCGGCGAGCGCCTCGCGCGTGACGTCGAGCATCAGCCGGTGCTGCGGGTCCATGGCCCGGGCTCGAGCGGGCGGTACGCCGTAGTGCGCCGCGTCGAAGCGGTCCAGGTCCTCCAGGAAGGCGACCTGGTCGGTGTACGAGGCGTTGGGTGCCGAACGATTGCCCGGCTCGTGGAAGGTTCCGTGGTTCCAGCGTTCCCGCGGGACGGCGGAGAACTGACGCTCCGCGCCCATCAGGAGCTTCCAGTAGGTGCGGATGTCGGGGGCGCCCGGAAAGCGGCAGCCGAGTCCGACGATGGCGATGTCAGTCATGGGTCTTCCTTGTCGTAGCGCCCTGGACGAACGGCGGCCGGGGCTGGGAGGGGCTGGAGGGTCGGGCTGGAGGGTCGGGATGGAGCGGGGGCCGGATCGGATGGGAGAGGGGGAGCGCCTGGTGGTCAGCGGCGCGCGTGGGCGTGGGTACGGACGACGGTGCGGTTCGGGGAGCAACGGCCCGGAGCGCACCGCCTCGCGGGGGCGGGTGGCGGCCGGGTCGCCGGCTGCGGCACCTTGGGCCTCAACGCCTTCGGTGCCCACCAGTTCAGGCTGCCCGCCAGGCGCATGAGCGCCGGTACGAGGACGCCGCGCACGAGCGTGGCGTCGAGGAGGACGCCCAGACCCGCGCCGATGCCGAAGAACTGCAGGAGGGAGACCTGGGAGGTACCGAAGCTCAGGAGGGTGAACGCGAGCAGGGCGCCGGCCGTGGTGACGATGCCTCCCGTCCGGGCGATGCCCGTGACGATCGAGTCGGTGTTGTTCTCCCCGCCGTCGCGCGCCTCCTTGATCCGGGCCAGGACGAACACCTCGTAGTCCACCGAGAGACCGAAGAGGATGCAGAACAGCAGCACCGGCATGGTCGTGCTGAGCGGTCCGGGCGTGAAACCGAGCAGGCCGCTCAGATGGCCCGTCTGGAAGATCCACACCATCGCTCCCAGGACGGCCGTCAGGCTCAGGGCGTTCAGCGCGATGGCCTTGAGCGGCAGGAGCAGGCTGCGCGTGAAGCCGAAGAGCAGCAGGAACGTGGTGACGGTGATCAGGGCGAGCGCCAGCGGAATCCGGTCGCCCACCGTGTCCTTGGCGTCGACCAGGACCGCGGTCGGTCCGCCGACCAGGACCTCGGTGCCCGCCGGGGCGGGGGTCTCGCGGACGTCGTGCACGAGCTGCTGGGCCGCCCGCGAGCGGGGGTCGACCCGCGGCACCACGGAGAGCTGGACCGGACCGTCGCCCTCGGGCCCGGCGACCGGGGAAACCTGGGCGACCTGGGGGAGCGCGGACAGCCTGCGGACGTAGTCCTCCTGCGCCGACTGCGGCGCCGTGCCCGTGACGGAGACGGTGAGCGCGTCGGCGCCCTTCATGTCGAACGCGTCGCGCACCAGGTCACCGGTCTGCCGGCTGGCCGCGCTCGTCGGCAGTGCCCGGTCGTCGGGGGTGGCGAAACCGGCGTGCGCGAACGGCGCGGCGAGGACCACGAGCAGGCCGATCACCGGCAGTGCCGCGAGCAGCGGGCGGCGTACGACGATCCGCGCCAGCCCCTCCCAGAAGCGCGATCCGGAGCCCGTGCGGGCCCGGCGGCGCCACGGCACGGGCCAGGCGTTCACGCGCTTGCCGAGCAGTGCGAGCAGGGCGGGCAGGACGGTCACGGCGCTCACGGCGGCGATGGCCACCACGGCGATGCCCGCGTAGGCGAAGGAACGCAGGAAGTACGGCGGGAACACCAGCAGCGTCGCGAGCGCGGCGGAGACCGTCGCGGCACTGAAGGCGATCGTGTGGCCGGCGGTGCGCACGGTCCGGATGGCGGCCGTCCGTGGCAGGTAGCCGGCGGCGAGCTCCTCGCGGAACCGCGAGACGATCAGCAGCCCGTAGTCGATGCCCAGCCCCAGGCCGAGCGCCGTGGTGAGGTTCAGCGCGAACACGGACACGTCGGTGACGGAGCCGAGGACGCTCAGGACCAGCAGGGTCCCGGCGATGGCGAGGACTCCTATCAGCAGCGGCAGCGCGGCGGCCACGACGCTGCCGAACGCCAGGACCAGCAGGATCAGGGTGCCCGGCAGCACGACGGCCTCGGCCCGCTTGAGGTCGGACTCCGCGATGTCCTGGAGCTCGACGTCGGTGAGCGCCGGCCCTCCCACGTGCACGGTTAGGGCCCCGTCGGGAGCGCCGTCGGCGCCGGAGGCGGTCAGCTCCTCGCTCAGTCGCGCGACCCGCGCACCGAGCTGTTCGCCCTCCCCGGCAACGTGCGCGACCAGCATGGCCGCGTCGCCGACCCGGCTGCGCAGCTCCGCCGCGCCGCCGGTCCAGTACGAGGTCACGGCGCTCACGTGCGGCTGGGCGGCGAGCCGGCGGGTCAGGTCCTCGCCCTCGCTGCGGGCCGCCGGGCTGTCGACGGAACCGTCGCGGGCCTGTGCGACGACGACCAGGTTGGGGGAGGCCCCCAGGCGCTCGGCGGCCACGCGGGCGGCGCGGCTGGACTGGGACCGGGGATCGTCGTACCCCTGCGTCTTCAGCCGGCCGGTGGCCTCCGCACCGAACACGACGGACAGCGCGAGGAACACGAGGGCGGCGAAGAGCACGAGCCCGGGACGGCGGGTCACGAAGACGCCTGCGCGACGGGACATCGGGGTCTCCGATCCGGGTGGAGGTTCGTCCTGCGCTGGTGCAGGACGGTGGATTTCCACCGTGCCCCGGTCGGGGACGGGGCCGTAGCCCCGGCTGTTCGTTACTTGACAGGAGTCATCTTTGCGTCGTCACCTGATCGCTGCTGAGTTCAGGAGCGTTCGATCGGCCCGGACCGATCCCATCCGGGCGCTCGCACGTCGATCGTGAGACCTCCCGCCCCGACCTCCTCGCCGCAGGTCCGGCACGTCGACGTCAGATCGAGGTCGTGCTCGGTGTCGTGCTCGGATCCGGTCCCGCCGCGATGCCGGAAGGCGACCGGGGGAGTGTCGACCGCCCAGCGATCGCCCCAGGCCAGAAGCGCGCGCATCACCGGTGCGAGATCGCGGCCGGCCTCCGTCAGGTGGTATTCGAAGCGCAAGGGGCGCTCGCTGTAGGCGCGGCGCTCGACCACGCCCGCCTCTTCCAGCCAGGGCGTGTGGGGCTACTCGGCGCTGCGCACCGGCCTCGCCATCGCACCGGGACCCTTGCTGGTGCCGCCGGTCGCGTTGCGGGTCGGGCCCGCCGTCGTCGCCAGATTCGGTGCGGGCCGCATCGCGATGGCGGGGACCGTCCTGTTCGCGGCCGGCATCCTCCGGCACGGTTGGTGCGCGGTCGCCGCGGCGTCCCTGCTCGCCGCGTGCGCGACGATCCCGCTCGTCCGCAAGCCGCGACCGGCCGCCGCCACGGAGACCGTTCGCGCCGAGGCCGCGACGGTCGGCGACGCCTGAGGAGCGGGTCCCGTCCGTCGGTGGAGGACGGGACCCGCACGCGCCCGAAGGGTCGCCGCCCCGCCTTGAAGTTACCGAAGGGTAGCCACGGGGTGAGCCGGGGCGGTAGCGTCTGACCTCTTGAAGGTTGAAGGGAGAACCATGCCTCGTACGTTGACGGTGTCCGACAGCATCGTCGTCAATGTCCGTGCCGCAGAGGTCTACCGGCGCGTGTCCGATCCTGCCCTGATGGGTGACTGGAGCCCGGAGAACCTCGGCGCCACCGTGCACGGGGGTGCCCGGGAACCGAGCGTCGGGATGGTCTTCGACGGCCGGAACAAGCGTGGCGCCTTCCGCTGGACCACCCGGTGCACCGTGACGGCGCTCGAGCCGGACCGATTGTTCCGGTTCCGAGTGCATGCCATTGGTGTCACGCGGCCGCGGCTGCCGGGTCCCATCGCCACTTGGGAGTACCGCTTCGAGCCCGTCCCGGAGGGGACCCGGGTGACCGAGACGTGGACGGACGACCGCCGGTCGTGGCCGGACTTCGTGGCGAACGCCTTCGACCGGGTGGCGACAGGCGGAAGCGTCTTCGCCGATTTCCAGCGCAGGAACATCGGTACGACCCTGCGCAACCTCAAGAAGGCTTTGGAAACCGGCTGAAACGCCATCGCCCCGAGCCGAGGAGGGGGGCGGCGGCGCAGGGGTCAGTGCGGGGGCGCGGCCCCGGTCATCGGCCGGCGCTGGAGCAGACGGAGGCGGTCGGCGACGAAGGCCCACTCCAGGTCCTGCGTCCCGCCGAAGACCTGCTCGCAGCGGGCGGTGAGTTCTCGCAGGCCCTCCAACCGCGTCTCGTCGAGGCAGAGTCGGTGGATTCGGTCGGCGGGAACCGGGACCTGGCTCGTTCCACCGGCCGGCGCGGGCTCCACGGCCAGGTCCTTCACGCCCGCCGTGCGCTCGATCACCCGGCCGTCGCGGCGGACCCGGTAGTGATCCGGTACGACCAGGCCGCCGACCACGGCTTCGCCCAGGCCCCAACTCGCCTCGATCACCAGGACGTCGGAGCCGTCGAGGGGGTCTCGGGAGAACAGGACTCCGGCGCACTCGGGTACCACCAACTCCTGGACCACCACTGCCACTCTGGGCAGGCCGGGCAGTCCGAGCCGCTCGCGGTAGGCGAACGCGGCGGCCGAGTGCGCCGAATCCCTCACCTTGCGGACCGCCTCGGTCAGAGCGTCCGGACCCCGTACGTTGAGGCAGGTGAGGTGCTGTCCGGCGAAGCTCGCCGCGGCCGAGTCCTCGCCCAGCGCGGACGAACGCACGGCCAGGGCACCGCCCTGCAAGTCGTCGGTCGACAGGTGCAGGGCGGCGAGCGCCTCGTCGTCGCCTGCTGCGACGGCGTCGACGAACAGCCATTCCAGGGCGATTCCTTCCGGTACCGGCAGACCCGCCCGGGCGGCGGCCGCGAGCTGCGAGGTCTTGCCGCCGTACCGGCTCTCGTCGGTGGCCAGACGGAGCGGTACGGGGGCGGACCACGTGCTCGGCGACAGGGGACCCGTCATCGGACCACCGCCGCCTCTCCGGCCCGGCCGTCGACCCGCACCCGGGCGCCGTCGGGTATCACCGCCGTGGCATCCGTGCATCCGACGACGCCGGGGATGGCGAACTCCCGGGCGACGATGGCGGCGTGGGAGAGCGCCCCGCCGCGATCGGTCACGATCGCGCCGAGCAGCGGCAGGACGATGTTGAAGGCCGTGGTGGTAGCGTCGGTGACCAGGACGTCGCCGGGCTGGATGCGGTCGAACTCGGGCACGCCGCTGATCACCCGTGCCGTGCCCTCGTACACGCCCGGGCTCGCGCCGAGCCCGTGCACGGTCCGCCCCTCGGTCCGGGCTGCCGGGTTGGCGAACATGGCGAAGACCACGGCGCCGAGGGCGCGTTCCAGGCGTGCCGCGGCGGGCGGCAGCCAATCGGGCGGCAGCGGGTCGCCCGGCGGTGGACCCAGCATCGGCGGTGCGTCCGCGTACCGGGCGTGGTCGCGGTAGTGCGCCCGGGCGGCGAGTTCTGCGGCGTCGGGCCCGGCGCCCGTACGGACCAGGGCGCGCAGCTCGGGGTAGCCCGCTTCGGCCAAATGGGCGGGTGTGTGGATCCGGCCCTGCTCGGTGAGCCGCCGGCCGGCCGCCAGGATGGCGCGCCGGGTGAGGCCGATGGCAGGCAGGTCCGCGCACGACCCGCGCTCGTCGCGCAGCCGGGAGACCAACCGCGCCTCGGCGAGCAGCTCGTCGAAGCGGGAGCGGTGCGCGGCGGGTACGGCGTCGCGAAGGTCGGCCGCCGCGTCGGCGCGTTGGTCGGCGGCGGCGTTTGCCGGGGGCCTCGTCGAGGAGGAGACCGCCGAGCGAACGGCCGCGAGCACGACGGCGGGCAACTCCGCCACGCAGGGATCGCCCACGTCCTCGCCATTGACGGGGCGCCAGCCCACCGTCGCCAGGTATTCGGCGAGGGCGGTGCTCGTACGTCCCGCGACGGCCCCCAGCGCCGCCAGCAGCTCCTGGGGTTGCATGGGGGAGGCGAGCAGCTCGCCCGCCCGGGGGTCCGCGGCTACGGCGGCGGCCAGCTCGGCCAGTTCCTCCCGGTCCGCCAGCGGGTCGGGGCTCGATCCGGCCAGCGGGGCCAGGATCTCGCCGGTGGTGCGCCCGGTCCACTCCTGACAGTGTGCGAGGAGATCGCCCATCGGCAGCAGTGCCGGCATGTTGAACAGGTGGTGCAGGTAGCCGGCTCGGCGTTGATGCTCCCGGCATCGGTCGAGGTACGCGAGCAGACTGCCGGTATCGAGGAGGCCGGGCTCGACCTGCTGGAGTGCGCGCCGCTCGCTCCGTAGCCCGGGTTTGACCTCCTCGTCCCAGCGGCGCAGGTCTTCGCGCCACAGCTTGCGCTCGAAGACGGTCGCACTGGTCGCGAGCCTGGTGCGGATCTCGGGATGATCGGCGGCAAGGCGTTCCCAGACCTCCCTCGGCGGGTGGTCCGTGGCGTCAGGCGGGGCTCCCAGCGGCTGGGGGTGGTAGTAGCAGAAACCGTTGACGAAGGCCCAGTCCAGCCGTTCGAGCAGTGACCCGTACCGGCGCAGGCCCTCTCCGAAGCCGCGGTGCATCTCCTCGACGAAGATCTCGGCGTGGAACCTGGTCACCGGGCGGGTGAAGTGGGTCGGGTCCAGGAACCAGGTACCCGGCCCCGGTGGAGCGAAAGTGCGTTCCGTGGCGATGCTCATGGCTCTCCTCCTCGCCGGTCATCTGCCCGGGTCGCGCAGCGGACCGTCAGGGTCGCGCCGCAGCTCGTCCGTGAGCACCCGCACCGCCCAGGCGGCGGCCGTGCCGGCCTCCGCCCCGTCGAGCCCCGCCTGTAGCCGCATGGCCTGCCAGGCCGGGGCGCTCACCAGCAGGTACAGCACGGCGACCGCGCGGCGGCGGGCTACCGGGTCGGCCTCCGCCGTGAGCTCGGCCAGTGCCGCCTCCACCGAGTGGAACCGGTGCCTGCGGCCCTGCTCCCGCAGCGGCCGGGCCGCCTTGGAGTTCAGCATGGCGAGGATCAGTGGCGCGTGCTCGTCGTACGAGCGGTAGAGCTCCGGCGCCACGCGGCGCAGCCCGTCCAGGGTGTCCGGGTAGGACTGCGTGAGCACGTGCAGATTCTCCTGGGCCCACCCGCTCCAGGCCGCGAAGAGCGCCTCCCTGGTCGGGAAGTGCCGGTAGACGGTGCGTACGGCGACGCCTGCGCGCTCTGCCACGAGCGGGATGGTCAGCTCCTGGACGCTTTCGTCGGCGATGGCCTCGGTGAGCGCGGCGAGGATCAGCTGCCGGGTCTGCTCAAGCTGCCCGGCACGCAGCGGACTCTCGTACGCGCGCTTCTCTTTCATGGCACGTCGACAGTACTCTAATTCACGCCAAAGCGTCAAGAAATGGCACAAATATCACCACCGTCATGGTGGTACCCGTGCGGAGCTCAGCGGCCGAAGGTGTCGATCCCTTCCACGAGCCAGTGCCCGTCGCGCTCCACCAGGTCGAGGGCGAGCATCGCGCCCGCGTACACGCCTTGGTTCTCGGGGCTCTGCTTCTCGGTCCCCGCCGTACTCACGCTGCTCTGGTCGGCGTAGACCAGGACCCGTGCCCGGTCGCCGTCGATCCGCTCGACCGCGCTGTCCGTGACAGCGGTGGTGATCACCGTCTTCTCCTTCTCGGCCTGGGCGAGGACGTCACCGAAGAGCGCCCGGTGCTGGGTGACGGCCTTGCCCGTGAGCAGGGTCTTCGACGCGCTCTCGAAGGCGGCGGGCTTCGCGTGGTCGTAGGAGAAGAGGGAGGCGACGGCCTTGGCGGTCTGCCCCTTGATCTCGCTGGTACGGGCGAGGTCGGTGAGCGCGGTGTTCGCGCGCACGGGATCGTTGCGCAGCGCGGAGGCCCGGCTGTGGGCGAATCCGGCGAAGGCGCCGAGGAGGACGGTGAGCGTACAGAGGATCAGGAGGGGGGCGAGGTATTTCCTTCCGCCCCCGTCCGTGCCGGCCACCCCGGCCACCCCGGCCCCTTCGGCCCTTTCGGCCGACTCCGGCGGCTCCTGCCGCTTCGCGTCGGAGGTCTTCCGCTTGCCTGCCGCCTTCCCCGTCGGTGTCCGGGGCGGCCCGGGCACGGGCAGGAGGCCCAAGGGGGTGCGGGACGCGTTGCCGAAGGCCTCCTCCGAGCCGGTGTCGTCGGTCGCGCGCGCCGCGGGGACCGTCGGGTTGCCGACGGCCTGACGGCGGCGCTGGCGGTTGATGAGGTGGCGGGTCGTCGACATCGTGCGTGTCCTCTCGGGTGCGGGCGGCATTCGCGGTACGGCGCGGCCGGTCAGCCGGACGCCGTGCCGCCCACGGGGGCCTGACCCAGTGCGCTGAGCTTCCAGTGGCCCCCGGTACGGGTCAGTTCACCGAGCATGCGGCTGTCCTTGTCGCTGCTCTTGTCGTCGGCCGCCTTCACCGTGATGCGCAGGGCGACCAGCACCCTGGCCCGCCCTGCGCGGTCGTCCAGCTCGGTGACGGCGCCGGACAGCACCCGGGCCGTCGTCACGGTCTTCGCCGCCTTGACCTGATTGGTGAACTCCGCTCGTCCTTGCACGAGTTGGTCGTGCAGGTCGCCGGTCGTGGACGACTCCCACAGGTCGAGGCCCTGGTCCACCTTGGCGTGGTCGAGGGTGTTGAGGTTCTGCACGGCCTGCTCCGCCGCCGTGAGGGCCTGGTCGCGCTGGACGGCGTACGCGGCGGACTCGTCATGGCTTGCCCCGTACCAGTCCTGGGCCGCCCACGCGGCGAAGCCGCCCGTGAGGAGGGTGAGCCCGAGGGCGGCGGCCAGGATCGGCCGGGTGCCCGTGCGGGCGCGGACCGTGCGTGTCATGGGGTGCTCCCTTCTCCCGCTCATCTCTCAGCGGGCCTTGATGTCGACGATCTGCCACCGGTCCCCGTGGAACTGCGCGGTGACGGTGAGCTGGGCCGCGGCCGAGGTGGTGGCACCCTCGTCCCGCCGTGAGGTCTGGTCGAGGAGGACCAGCAGCCGAGCGGTGTTCCCGTCCAGCTCGATCACCCCGGTACGGACGGCCTGCGTGCTGAGGGTGATCTTCTGCGTCTCCAGGTTCGTGCGGAGCTGGGCGAACAGCTCGCCGTACTGCCTGGAGGCCCGCCCCGCGAGGACCGACCGCGCCGATCGCTCGGTGGCGTCGGCGCCGGTGGGGGTGTAGGAGAAGATCCTGGCCAGGCCGTCACTGACCTCGCCGCTCACCCGATCGGTTGCCGCGGTGTCGGTGAGGGCGCGGTTCTGGGCAGATGGCGTGGAGCGCAGGTGGTGCGCGCCGTAAAAGAAGGCACTTCCGCCCAGGAGCAGGACGGCGAGGGCTGCCACGAAGGCCGCCGTGTGCCACCGGCCGCCGAAACGGGAGCCGGAGCCGAAGCGGGGGCCGAATCGGGAGCCGGATCCGGAGCCGGACTCGCGCAGATCCGCGTCGTCGTGGTCGTCGGAGTCCCCGCCGCCCTCGCCCGCGGCCTCCGCGCGGTCCTCGGCCTCGTTCCCGCTCTCGGCGGTCGTGCCCGTCCCGCCCGCGGCGGTGGGTCCGGTCGGTTCCACCTCGGTGTCGGCCGGTCCCGATGCGTCGCGGTCGGCCGGATCCTTCCCGCCGGAGCCGGCCGCCGCGCCGTTCGATCCCGCCGCCGTGTCCTCTGCGACAGGCTCCTGCGCCACCTCCGGCGCCCGGGCCTCCGCGCGTCTGTCCGTCGTCTTCCGCAACAGCCGTGTCACCTCGCCTCGCTCCCCCCGGTAGCGGTACCGGAGCCGGCGACGTCCGCGCTCGTCCCCGCAACGGCACTCAACGCCTTGACCTTCCACGTGGCGCTTCCCGTACGCTCCAGGACGGCTTCGAGCCGCTTGCGGTCACTCGTCGCCTTCGAGCCCCCCTGGGGCGTGACGTCGACGCGCACGGTCGCGATGAGCTTCGCCGTACCCGCCCGGGCGTCCAGCGCGGTGACGGCCGCCTCGGTGACGGTGGCGCGCGCCGAGGCGCCCACCGCCGGCAGGGTGGAGCCCAGTTCGGTGTGCAGCGGCCCGGTGGAAGCGTCGCGCCACGCCTTGATTCCGGCCTCCGCGTGTTCACGCGTGGACGCGTCCAGGGTGTTGAGCACCGCGATGCGATCGCGGCCCTGGGCTAGGACGGTGTCCCGCTCCCGGCTGAAGGCGAGACCGTCGTCCGTACGGGCCTGCGCGTACGTCCAGGCGCCGGTCCCGCAGAAGGCGAGCGCCACAGCCAGTCCGGCGCCGGCGAGGACGCGTGCCCGCCTCACCGGTCGCTCCCGGCGCCGAGGCCGAGCAGCCCGGCCATATCGGTGGGCCCGCCGTCCCGGCCCGGCAGTGCGAGCGCGCCGGGCAGGGCCGGAGCGCCGGGTGCGGTGGCGGAGCCGGCGCTGCCCGAGGGAAGCGAACCCGGTTTGGCCGGGGTGGGGACGGGGCCACCCTTCGGGGCGTTCGCGGAGCCGCGCACGTTCGTCCCGGACGAGGCCGGACTGGTGCAGGAGGCAACGGTGTTGAGGGGGGGTGCGGTGCCGAGGTCGAGGCCGTTGCGGTAGCGCGTACCGCCGTAGCCGGAAGTGCAGGGCAGGGGCTTGAAGAAGGTGACGGCCATGCCGAGGTTCATCCGTCCTCCGTCGACGGTGGTGGCGCCGGCGGAGACGGCCGCGGGGAACTTCACGAGGAGCTCCTCCGTGCCGCGCTGCCGGGTGACGGCGATTTCCGAGGTGGTGAGCAGGTTGGCGAGTACCACTCCGAGACTGGGGTCGAGGTCGCGCAGGAGGCCGCTGATCTGGGTGGCCGCGCCCGGGGTGACGGCGAGCAGGCGCCGTAGGTCGCCGTCGGATCCCTTGAGGGTGATGGCGAGGTCGCGTGCCCCGGTGGCGAAGTCGCGGATGGCCCGGCCCTCCTCGGCCTGGGTGCGCAGGACGACCTCGCCGTCGGATATGAGGCGGGTGGTTGCGGGCAAGGAGCGGTCGGCGGCCTGCACGAACGCGCTGCCGCCGTCGATCAGGGCCTGGAGGTCGTCGCCGTGCCCCTCGAACGCCTTGCCCAGTTCGTCGACGACCGTACGCAGCGATTCGAGCGGAACGGACCGGGTGAGGTCGTTCATGCTGGACAACAGGTCGGTGACGGGAGCGGGAACCTCGGTGTCGGCCTGGTCGATGCGGGCCCCCTCCGCGAGGTAGGGTCCCTGGTTGCCGTCGGGCCGCAGATCGATGTACTGCTCGCCGACGGCGGAGAGTCCGGCGACGACGGCCTTCGCGTCGGCGGGTACGCGGGCGGCCGACTTCTTGATGCGCAGCCGGGCCACGACCCCGTCGGCGGTGAGGTCGATGGCGCCGACGCGTCCCACGGAGACGCCCCGGTAGGTGACGTCGGAGTGGGGGAACAGGCCACCGGTGCGGGCGAGGTGGACGTTGACGGTGTAGTAGTCGGCGATGCCGACGTAGCGGCCGAGGTCGGCGTAGTGGATGCCGAGGAAGCCGAGGACGAGGACGGCGATGACGAGGAACGCGAGGTTCTTCAGCCGTACGGCGAGGCTGATCACCGGGTCTTCCCTCCGTCCTTCGCTCCGGTGGCGGTGCTCGGCGCGCTCGGGGAGGTTGCCGGCCCGGCCGGGCCGACGCTCTGGACGGGCGGCAGCGGCAGCGGGGACGGAGGCTTCGTGTCCCTGCTGCCGGACGCGCCCTCATGGGCGGTGGTGCCCGGACCGGTCGCAGGGGTGGGCGTCGCGCTGGGCGTGGTCTGCGGGACGAGCGGTGGGATGACCTGGGTGCCGGGTTCGGCGGCGATGTAGAGGTAGGTGTTGAGGTAGTCGCCCTTGATGCCCTGCATCACCTCGTCGGTGAAGGGGTACGTCAGCAGCGCCTGGAGCGAATCGGGCAGGTCGGCGCCGGCGTCGGCGAGTGCCTTCAGGGTCGGCGCGAGTGCCTTGAGGTCGGCGACCATGTCGTCCTTGCTTGCGTTGATGGTGGAGACGGCGACACCGGACAGCGTGTCGAGGGCGCGCAGCATGGTCAGGAGCGAACCCCGTTGGTTCTCCAGGGTCTTGAGGCCCGGCGAGAGGTTGGTGAGGACCGTTCCCACGTCCTGCTTCCGCTCGGCGAGGGTGGCGGAGAGTCGGTTCACCCCGTCGAGTGCTTGCGTGATGTCGCCCCGGTGCGCGTCGAGGTCGGTCACGAGGGTGTTGACCCGCTCCAGCATGGAGCGGACCTCGGGCTCGCGTCCGCCGAGGGCGGAGTTCAGCTCCTTGGTGATGGTCTTCAGCTGGTTGACCCCGCCGCCGTTGAGCAGCAGGGACAGGGCGCCGAAGACCTCCTCGACCTCGGTGTTGCGGCTGGTGCGGGCGAGCGGGATCGTGCTGCCGTCGGTGAGGCGCGCACCGCCCGCGTCCTTGGCGGGTGCGGTGAGCTCGATGAACTTCTCGCCGAGCAGGCTCGACTGCTGCAGGCGGGCGCTCGCATCGGAAGGCAGCCGGATGTCGCCGTTGATCTTCATGGTGACGCGCGCCGTCCAGTCTCCGGTTCCGAGGCGGATCTCGGTGACGCGGCCGACGGCGACGTCGTTGACCTTGACCGCGGACTGCGGGACGAGGCTGAGGACGTCGGCGAGTTCGGCGGTGACCGTGTACGGGTGGGAGCCGAGGTCGGCGCCGCCGGGCAGAGGCAGGTCCTCGATACCGTCGAACTGGGGCAGGTCCCTGGGGAGCATGGTCACGGTGAGGACCACGGCCACGCCCAGGGCGACGACCCCGCCGATCCCGGCTCCGGCGGCCTTGCCGGTGAAGGGTGCGCGGCGTTTCACCGGTCCCCCTTCCCGCTGGGGGCCGAGGAGCCACCGGCCACGGGCAGCGGGAGCAGCGGTCCGCCCATGCTGATCTCGTTGAGGTTGGCCCGGCCGTCGAGGGTGCGGGTGTTCTCGTTGTACGCACCCACCACGTTGCCCGCCGCGAGCGGGGCCGTGTCGAGAGCCTCGGCGAGGGAGGCCCGCTGATCGACGAGGGTCTGGGTGAGGGGGACGAGCCGGTCGACGTTCTGCTTCAGTTCGCCCCGGTTGTCCTGGATGAAGGTCTTCACCTGGGCGAGGGCCTTGCCGAGTTCGGTGAGGGCGCCCGCGAGGTCGTCCTTGTTGTCGGCGAAGAAGGTCACCACGTCGTCGAGGCGCTCCTGGGCGGTGCGGACGTCGCCGTCCTTGTCCTTGAGCATGGTGGTGAACGTCTGGAGCTGACTGAGGGTGGCGAACAGGTCGTCGCTGCTGCCGTCGAGGGTCTTGGCCGCCTTGCCGAACTCCTGGATGGACGTCCCGATCGCGTCGCCGTTGTCCTTGAGGTTCTTGGCGCCGGTGTCGAGCAGGCCGGACAGGGCGCCGGTGGAGTTGGCGCCGTCGGGGCCGAGGGCCTTGCCGAGTTCGGTGATCGAGGCGTACAGCTGGTCGATCTCGACAGGGGTGCGGTTGCGGGACGCCGCGAGTTGGGCGCCGTTGGTGAGGGCGGGACCCGAACTGTACGCCGGGGTGAGCTGGACGTACCGGTCCGCGACGATGCTGGGGGCGACGATGACGGCATGTGCGTCGGCCGCGACGCGTACGCCCTCGTCGACACGGAGCCGGACGCGTACCCGGGTGCCCTCGGGCTGCACGGACTCGACCTCACCGACGCGCACCCCGAGGATCCTCAGGTCGGATCCGGCGTAGACGCCGACGGCACGGTCGAAGTAGGCGGTGACACGGGTGCCGTCGGACTCGAGGAAGCGCACGGCGACGAGGCCGCAGGCAGCGAGCACCACGATGGCGAGCCCGATGACGAGGGGCCTTCTGGGTTTGGTCATCATTCACCGCTCCCCTTCGCCGACGCCTTCTGCTGCGGCGGCCGGCATCCGGTCTTGGGCTGCGACGCCTCCGGCAGGTAGTTCCGGGGTACGACTCCGCACAGGTAGCTGTCGAACCAGTGACCGCTGCCGAGGGTGTTGCCGACGAGCCGGTAGTACGGGCCGACGAGTGCGAGGGTCTTGTCGAGCTGGCTACTGTTCTTCTCCAGGACCGTGGTGACGCGGCTGAGGGCCTTGAGCGTGGGACCGAGCCGGCGTTCGTTGTCGTCGACGAGGCCGCTGAGTTGCGTTCCCAGGTCCCGGCTGCCCGTGAGCAGCGCATGGATGGCGTCGCGCCGGGCCTTCAGCTCGCCGAGCAGCGAGCCGCCGTCCTCCAGGAGGGTCTCGAAGCTGGATTTCTTGCCCTCCAGCGTCTTGGTGAACGTCCTGCTCCCCTGGAGGAGTTGGGACAGCTGGGCGTCACGGCTGGAGACGGACTTGGACAGTTCGGACAGGCCGGTGGCGGCGCTGCGCACGTTCGGCGGCGAGTCCTTGAAGGTGTCGGAGATCGTCTGGAAGCTCTCGGCGAGCTTCTTGGTGTCGATGGCGTCGACCGTGCCGCTCAGGTCCTGGAACGCCTGTGTCACGTCGTACGGAGACGTGGTGCGCGCCAGCGGGATGCGGCTGCCGGGGTCCTGTCGGCCGGAGCCCAGCGGGTCGAGAGCCAGGTACTTGTCGCCGAGCAGGGTCTTGATGGCGATGGCGGCGGTGGAACGGTCGCCGACCCAGGCGTCACCGACCTCGAACGTCACCTTCACCTTGGGCCCGTCGAGGGCGACCCCGGTGACCGAGCCGACCTTGACCCCGGCGATGCGCACCTCGTCGCCGGTGCCGAGGCCGGCGGCCTCGGTGAAGTCGGCGCTGTAGGCGGTGCCCCCGCCGGTGAACGGCAGGCGGTCCACGTTGTAGGCGAGGACGGCGATCAGGGCGAGCGCGACGAGTCCGACGACGGCTACGGCGACGGGGTTGCGGGCCTTGACGGGGGTGTACCGGGGCGGGCGGCTCACCCTCGGCACCTCGATTCGGTGACGACGATGCCGGTCGGCGGCGTGGAGCCGTCGGAGGTGCTCACACCGCTCACGCGGGCCTCACAGAGGTAGAGGTTGAACCACGATCCGTACGAGGACAGGCGGGCCAGGGCGGTCATCTTGGCCGGTGTCCTGTTGAGGAAGTCCTCGATCTGCGGAGCGTGGTCGCCGAGGGTGTTCGAGAGGCGGCCCAGTTCGCCGATGCTCTGCTTGAGGGGGGCGCGCCCGTCCTGGAGGAGTCCCGCGGTCGCGGTGGTCAGGTCGCCCATCGCCTGGACGGCCTGGCCGAGGGGTTTGCGGTCGTCGTTGAAGCCCGTGACGAGCTTCTGGAGGGTGACGACGAGGTCGCCGAAAGCGGCCTCTCGGGTGTTGAGCGTGTCCAGGACGATGTTCAGGTTGGTGACGACCTGGCCGATCACCTGGTCCTTGGCGGCGACGGTCTGCGTGAGCGAACCGATGTGCCGGATCAGGCTGTCGACCGTGCTGCCCTCGCCTTGGAGGACCTGGACGAGCGACCCGGCGAGGTCGTTGACGTCACTCGGCGACAGTCCCTCGAAGAGCGGCTTGAACCCGTTGAAGAGCAGTGTCATGTCGAGCGCGGGTTTCGTGCGGTCCAACGGGATGGTGGAGCCGGGCTGCAGGATGCCGTCCACGTCGCCACTGCCCCGGTCGAGGGCCACGTAGCGCTGCCCGACCATGTTGAGGTACTTCACCGAGGCGGTCACCGAGCCGGGGAGCGTGCGGTCGTCACGGATGCTGAAGCTGACCTGGGCGGTGCGCCGGTCGACGACCCGGACGTCGGTCACCTCCCCGACCTTCACGCCCGAGATCCGTACGCTGTCCCCGTCGATGAGCCCGGTGGCGTCGGTGAACAGTGCCTTGTACGAGCGCGTGCCGGAGCCCACGCCGGTGTTGGCGATGCTGAGCGCGAGCACGGTCGTGGCGAGGGCGGTGACCAGGATGAAGATCAAGGACTTGACCAGCGGGCCGGTCAGGGGGCGCCGTCGGGTGTGGGCGAGGTCGTTCGTCATTTGAGGATCACCTCCGTGCCGCGGTAGGCGGGTCCGGCCAGCAGGCTGCTCCAGTCGGGCAGGTCGCCGGGCTGCTTCTTGGCCGCGGGGGCGAGGAGCTCGTTCAGGAACTCGTTCTCCTGCGGGGAGTTGGCGGGCCCGAGGTTCTGCTCGGCCGCCGCTGCGGCCCGCGCGGCGGGTGCCACCGGGACACCGAGGTAGGGCACGGGATAGCAGTGCGGACCGCCGCCCGAGGTGTACGAGGGGGTGTCGCGGCCGGGTACGTACGCGCCGCGTGAGGGCACGGTGACGACGTTGACGTGCAGGCCCGGCTGGTCGGTGCCCTTGCCGAGCGCCTTGTCCATGGCCGGCACGAACTCGGCGAGGGTGCGCAGGGTGCAGGGGAAGGACGAGGAGTACTCGGCGAGCAGCTCCAGGGTCGGCCTGCCGGTGGCGCTGAGCCGGATGATGTTGTCCTTGTTCTGGCGCAGGAAGGCGGTCACGTCCTGGGCGGTGCGGGTGGTGGCCCCGAAGGTGCCGGCCAGCTCGCTCTCCTTCTCGGCGAGCGTGCCGCTGGTGGTGGTGAAGTCGGTGAGCGCCGTGACGATGTCCGGGGCCACGTCCGCGTACAGGTTGCTGACCTTCACGAGTTCCTGGAGGTCCCGGTTGAGCGTGGGCAGTTCCGGGTTGAACTTTGCGAGGTGGGAGTCCAGTTGGGCGAGCGTGGCGCCGAGCTTGTCGCCGCGTCCTTCGAGGGCTCGGGAGACGGCGGACAGGGTGGCGGAGAGCTTCTGCGGCTGGACGGCAGTGAGCATCGGCAGGACGTTGTCCAGGACCTGCTGGAGTTCCACGGCGTTGCTGGAGCGGTCCTCGGGGATGACGGCCCCGGCGCTGATGGGCTTCGGGGAGGGCGTCTGCGGCGGGACGAGCGCGACGAACCGTTCGCCGAACAGGGTCGTCGGCAGCATCTGGGCTCGCACGTCGGAGGGGACGTCGGCGAGGGTGGCCGGATTCATCGCGAGGGTGAGCCGGGCTCCCGAGTCGGTGGCGTCGATGGAGCGGACCTCGCCGATGACGACACCGCGCAGTTTGACCTCGGCGCCCGGGTGCATCTCGTTGCCGACACTGCTCGTCTCGACGGTGATCGGGGCGCTGGCGGTGAACTGTTTGTCGTAGACGGCGATCGCCAGCCAGACCAGGAGCGCGGGGACCAGCAGGAAGACGACTCCGGCGAGCCGGCGACGCAGGATCTCACCACGTGGGCTGCTCATCTCACCCCGCCACCTTCACGGTCGTGGTCGCGCCCCACAGGGCCAGCGACAGGAAGAAGTCGGTGACGCTGATGAGCACGATGGCATTGCGCACGGACCGGCCCACCGCGACGCCGACCCCGGCCGGGCCGCCCGAGGCACGGAAGCCGTAGTAGCAGTGGGCGAGGATCACCATGACGCTGAAGATCAGCACCTTGAGGACCGACAGCAGGACGTCGGTGGGGGAGAGGAACAGGTTGAAGTAGTGGTCGTACGTCCCCTGGGACTGGCCGTTGAACAGGACGGTCACGTAGCGGGAGGCGACGTAGGAAGAGAGGAGGCCGATCGCGTAGAGCGGGATGATCGCGACGACGCCCGCGATGATGCGGGTGGTGACCAGGTACGGGATCGAGCGGATGCCCATGCCTTCGAGGGCGTCGACCTCCTCGTTGATCCGCATGGCGCCGAGCTGGGCTGTGAAGCCGGCGCCGACCGTCGCGGAGAGGGCCAGCCCGGCGACCAGGGGCGCGATCTCACGGGTGTTGAAGTACGCGGAGATGAACCCGGTGAACGCTGCGGTGCCGATCTGGTCGAGGGCCGCGTACCCCTGGAGGCCGACGACGGTGCCGGTGAACAGGGTCATCGCGATCATCACGCCGATGGTGCCGCCGATCACACCGAGGCCGCCGGAACCGAAGGCCACCTCGGCGAGCAGCCGTTGGACCTCCTTGAGGTAGCGGCGCAGCGTGCGCGGGATCCAGGCCAGGGCCTTGACGTAGAACAGGAGCTGGTCGCCGGACCGGTCGAGCCAGACGAACGGGGAGGCCATCGGCCTCAGCCTCCCTTCGGCGGGACGATTTGCAGGTAGATGGCCGTCAGCACCATGTTCACGAAGAACAGCAGCATGAACGTGATGACGACGGACTGGTTGACGGCGTCGCCGACCCCCTTGGGGCCGCCGCGCGGATTGAGGCCGCGGTAGGCGGCGACGATGCCCGCGATGAACCCGAAGATCAGGGCCTTGAACTCGCTGATGTACAGGTCGGGCAGCTGGGCGAGCGCGGAGAAGCTGGACAGGTAGGCGCCCGGGGTGCCGCCCTGGAGGATGACGTTGAAGAAGTAGCCGCCGAGCGTGCCCACGACGGACACCAGGCCGTTCAGGAGCACGGCCACGCCCATCGTCGCCAGCACCCGCGGCACGACCAGGCGCTGGACGGGGGAGACGCCCATGACCTCCATCGCGTCGAGCTCCTCGCGGATCTTGCGGGAGCCGAGGTCGGCGCAGATGGCGGAGCCGCCGGCGCCGGCGATGAGCAGGGCGACGATCAGCGGGCTCGCCTGCTGGATGACGGCGAGGACGCTGGCGCCTCCGGTGAACGACTGCGCGCCCAGCTGCTGGGTGAGCGAACCGACCTGAAGGGCGATCACCGCGCCGAACGGGATGGACACGAGCGCGGCGGGCAGGATCGTGATGCTGGCGATGAACCAGAACTGCTCGACGAACTCCCGGAACTGGAAGGGCCGTCGGAAGATGGATCGGCTCACCTCCGCCGCGAGGGCGAAGAGCCGGCCGGTCTGCCGCAGCGCGCCCGTGATCACGAGCCGCTCCCGTTGGCCGGAAGACGCAGGGTCGGCGCCTGCGCTCCGTGCGCGTACGTGTCCTCGATGGCGGCGCGGGCGGCGGGCGGCAACGTGTCGAGCATGGCGAGCACGCGCTCGCGGCGTCGCAGGACCGCCTGGCGCCGCGGCAGCCCGGGCGAGGGCTCCAACTGCGGGACGATGACCCGGGGCGTGGTGGGTGCGAAGCCGGGCACGGCGGCCTCGGCGGCGAGCGTGGCCTCGTCCTTCTCCTCGGACATCCCGATGGGGCCTTCGCGCCGTCCCGCGAGGAACTGCGCCACGACCGGCTCGTCGCTGGTGAGCAGCACTTCGCGCGGGCCGAAGGTGACGAGCTTGCGCCGGAAGAGCATCCCCATGTTGTCGGGGACGGTCGCGGCGATGTCGAGGTTGTGGGTGACGATGAGCATCGTCGCGTCGATCTGTGCGTTCAGGTCGATCAGCAACTGCGAGAGGTTGGCGGTGCGGACGGGGTCGAGGCCGGAGTCCGGCTCGTCGCACAGCACGATCTGCGGGTCGAGCACGAGCGCGCGGGCCAGTCCCGCCCGTTTGCGCATGCCGCCGCTGATCTCGCCGGGGAGCTTGCCCTCGGAGCCGAGGAGTCCCACGACGTCGATGCGCTCCATGACGATCCGGCGGATCTCCGACTCCTTCTTCCGCGTGTGCTCGCGCAGCGGGAAGGCGATGTTGTCGAAGAGGGACATGGACCCGAAGAGAGCGCCGTCCTGGAACATGAGACCGAAGAGTTTGCGGGCCTCGTAAATGTCGCGCTCTGGGCTGTTCACCATGTCGACTCCGGCTACGAGGACGCGTCCCCGCTCCGGCTTCAGCAGACCTATGAGCGACTTGAGGAATACGGTCTTTCCGGTGCCGGAAGGACCGAGCATGACGCTCACTTCCCCAGCGGGCAACGTCAAGGTCACGTCCTGCCAGATGTTCTGCTTGCCGAAGGACATGGTCAGACCCTCAACAGCTATTTCGATTCCCATACCACCTCCAGCAGGCGTGTGCCGCGAGTGCGTCTCGGGCCGCACGTTAAGTCGTTCACGATCACCGGGACAATAGGTGTGACACCGATTCGGCCCGGCACCCCGGAATTTGTCACCGGATGGACAAGGCCGGGTGCGCCCTTTGTGTCCGGAGAGACACAACGGGGCCCCGTAGGTCCGTAAGCCGGATCCGCGGGGCCCCGCCGAGAGGGGGCCGGCCCCGCCGGGGGGCGGGGCCGGACCCGTCCGTCAGGACTCCTGCCTTCGGTGGCCGCCAACCAGGGGCGGGCGTCGCACCCGGAACGCTACGGCCGGGTAACATCCGGCGGCAATACGCAGGTTCCGGGTTTTTCCCGAGATCGGGCGCGTCCCGGTACTGGTTGTCACGCGGATTACATATGCACGCGCTTATTTGTCACGCGGGAGAGCGTTTCCCCTCCATAGGGCGACGCATACGCTCTGCCGGGCGGAAAGGTGTGGCAGCGCGGTGCGCGATCGGCCAAGAAATGTCGACATTGCGCACTCGGGGGCTAATGCGATGCCGAGGACCGCTCACCCGGCGAACAGTTAATCCGGGCTCTTCAAAGAATCTTGAACTACGCCATTGTTCAGCCAAGTTTCCCGCAAGTAACGTCAGCGTCGCGGCCGAGGAACACCGAGCCGCGGGTCGTCTGTGTCTCCCCCTATTGCACAGCTGCGGCCCACCTCTGCCGGTCAATCCCCAAGGAGAGTCCCAGAGTCATGAAGAAGACCATCAGAAACGTCGCCGTCGTCACCGGCACCGCCACCGCCGCGTTCCTCCTGGCGGCCGGCCCGGCATCGGCCGTGCCGTCCACCGTGTGGACCGTCAACCCGTCCCCCGCGGCCTTCACGGCGACCAACAGCGGGAACATCGTCCTCAGCGTCAACGGCATCGCCATGACGTGTACGAAGTCGGGCGCCTCCGGCTCGATGGCCAGCGCCACCGGCAACCCGGCCACCGTGGCCTCGATCAGCGCCATCAACTTCGGTGCCACCGGCTTCCCCTGCACCAGTGTCCTGGGCAACGTGACCACCGTCGCGACCACCCCGTGGACCGTGGTGGCCCAGGACTACACCGCTGCGACCGGCGTCACCAAGGGCTACATCGGCAACGTCGACGCCAAGGTCACCGTCGGTGCCTGCGTCTTCCGAGTGACGGGCAAGGCGTCCGGCACCTACACCAACTCGACGGGCAAGCTCGCGGTCTCCAGCGTCAGCGGTGAGCTCAACGTCGTTTCGTCGACCAACTGCGGCAGCGCCGTACCGGTGGGTGCCAAGCCGATCTTCACCGGCGCCTACCTGGTCAAGAAGACCGGCACCACGGTCATCCCGACCATCGTCGGCTCCAACCCGTAAGGCGTGCGGGAGTGTCGCCGACACTCCCCGGGTCCGTGCGCCCGACCGGTGAGACCGGCCGGGCGTTCGCCGACCCTCTACGCCGACCAGACACCGACGACCCGACACGCGGGTCGTCGGTGTCCCGGACGATCCCCGAGCGGAGCAAGCGATGAGAGGCCACCGTCCCGCCCTGCGGACACCCCGCGTCCGTGCGCGCGGTGCGGCGATCGCCGCCTTCGTGGCGCTCGCCCCCTTGATCCCATCGGCGGCTGCCGCGGTGGGCTCGCAGGAGATCACCGCACAACTGCCCTACGACTGCGCCTTGCCCTCGGGGCCGCAGCGCGTCACGGTGCGGGTCGCGGCCACCTTCCCCGACCGGGCTGCGGCCGGCGAGGCGATCCGTCCCACGGCGGTCACCACGACGGTCGAGCTCCCGGCCGAGGCCGTCGCCGACCTGACGGCTCTCAAGGCCACCACGGTGGTGCCCGAGACCAGGCTGGCCCTCGACGTCGCTCAGCGCGAGGCGAAGACCCGGGCCCTCTGGCGCGGCACCGGCCCCGCCCGGCCCGTCGCCGTTCCCGCCGCAGGCCCACTGACCCTCACCACCACCGGCGACGCCCCGGCCGTGACGGCGGTCGCCAACGGCGACCTCACCCTCACGGCCACGGACCTGGGCGTCGACCTCGCCCTCGGTACGGCCGACGGCGCGCCCGTCACTCCCGCGTCCCTCACCCTCACCTGCACCCTCGCGAAGGACGCGGACGGCCGCGGCCTGCTGGCCACGGTGCCGGTCGGCCCGTCCACCACCCCCGCCCCGAGCGGTTCGCCCTCCCCGTCGGACTCCGCGGCCCCAAGGCCCGGGCGCACGACGGCCCCGGCGTCCCCGACGGTCCCCGGTGCCCCGAAGGGGCCGACGAAGCCCGGAACCCCCACGGAAGGGGCGAAGGGGCGAACGGGCAACGCGCCGAAGGTCGGCGACACCCGCGCCGGCTCGTCGGCCGACAGGCCGCCGGCGCCGCCCTGCGTCAAGAAGAACCCGACCGACAAGTCGCTCAACGCGTACATCACGGGCTACGCCAACGTCCGCAAACTGAGTGGCGCCTCCCTGATTCCGGTGTCCTGCGTGCAGATCGAGCAGGGCGACCCGGAGATCTCCTTCCCGCCGGACGGGAGCATCCACCTGCTCCAGAAGTCGGACGCCTATCTCGACTACCAGGGCCGCAAACAGACCCCGCCGTTCAAATCCACCTTTCTGACCTTCGGTTTCACCCCGACGACGGCGACCATGATCCTTGAGCAGGCGGGGCCCATGACCGTCGCCTCGGACGTCCTGCTCGTCTTCCCGGACAACATCGCGGAGACGTACGTACGGGCCCCGCTGGTCCTGCGCGTCCTGGACGTCGAGGTCAACGGCACGCGCCTGGACGTCGGCCCGTCGTGCCGCACGCAGACCCCGCTCAGCTCCCCGGAGCCCGATCCGGTCACGTACCCGGGCCCGCATCTGGTGATGCTCGGGAAGGGGCAGCTCATCAACGGCACGGACGCCACCGGTTACGTCCTGACCTCCGGCGGGCCGCTGACCGGGGAGGTGACCATTCCCGCCTTCACGGGCTGCGGCGCGGGCGGCGAGGACCTGGACCGGCTGCTCACGGCGTCCATCTCGGGCCCCGGCAACTACGTCAAGCAGATCCAGGGCCAGACGTGTGCGGTGGGCGTCGAGGTACCGACCGAGGGCCAGTGCACCGAGGACCGCCAGCCGTACGTGGTCCCCAAGCCGGAGCGCTGATCCCCACCACCGCCCGGATGCTCTGCACACCCAGGCATCCAGGCACCGAGGCACCAGGTACTCGGATGCTCTGCGCATCCGGGCACCGAGGCCCCCAGACACGCCGGCACCCGGACACCCAGACACACCGGCACCCCCGCACCACCGACCTGAGCGTTCCCCGTCATCGAAAGGCACCGACATGCCACTCGTCTCCGCACGCACCCGGCTCGTCACCGTTTCGGCGCTGACCGCCTTCGGCGCGTTCGCCTCCCTCGGCACGGCGACCGCCGCCACGCCGGCCCTCAACGGCGCGTGGGGTCCCTTCACCCGCTGCCCCGTCGACTCGTCGGCGATGCTCGGGGCGGACGGTCTGGACAAGACACCGCAGTGCGTCGTCTCCTACTCCACCAGCGGAACCATCAAGCTCGGCAACACGACGGTCGTCACCGCCAACAGCAACCTCCAGATGGGCGTCGTCCAGAACTCCGACGGCACGAGCACCGTCGTCGCGCCGGCCTCCGGGGCGATCATTGCCGACTCCGCGACCGTGCCCGGCGGCCTCCTCGGGCTGATGTGTCCGAGCAACATCCCGGGCATCACCGCCATCTGCAAGCAGCTCTCGGACGCCAAGCTCAACAAGATCACCGCAACCCTGGAGTCGGTGGGCACCCCCTCGAACTTCGACCAGATAGCGGGCGTCGTCACCGACCAGACGATCGTGAACATCCCCGTCCGCATCCACCTGGAGAACCCGTTCCTGGGCAGCCACTGCTACATCGGCACCAAGGAAAACCCGATCGTCCTGCAGCCCAAGAACCTCACCTACCCGGAGTTCGGTGTGGAACGGTTCAACGGTGACGGCAGCCCGAACGAGGAGGGCGACATGAGCCGCCTCAACCTCCTCGGCTCCACGCAGTACGACAAGACCTTCGCCGTCCCCGGCGCCAGCGGCTGCGGCCTGGGCCTGTTCGGACTGATCGACGCGGCGGTCAACCTCAAGACCGGTCTGCCGTCGGCGGCGGGCAAGAACAGCCTGACCCTGAACAACACCCAGACCTACCTGGGCGGGCTCTTCGCCCCGGGGACGGTGGCCCCCGACGCGGGCGCGCAGCTCGCCCGGAACTGGCACTCCGCCGTCAAGTAACAGTCACCAAGCGCCGATTCCCGGCCGATCTCGCCCGCCCCGGCCCTCCCTCCTGCGTAGCTCGTGCTCAAGTGGTGTACAGCACAGGCAATTTGACTTAGCGTCAGCACCGCACAAAGGTACGCACCTTACGGCCGCGCCCGAGCCCTCCAGTAAGACAGGGCACTGCCACGCCACGCCCCACCGGGCGCGCAGGAGAGCAAGGGGTCCGTCATGCCCTCAATCGCACCATCGCCGGACCTCGGTGAACCGCTCGATCCGCTCCCCAGGGAGTTCGCCGCCTTGATGAGGCCCGAGGTTCCGGGCCTCATCAAGGAGATCCGCGTCGAGGTGGAGCGCGCCTATCCGGTGTATGCCCGACTCCTCAACGGCCCCAACGCGGACGCCATCCGCCAGGGCGTGGAGCAGGCGCTGGCCACGTTCGTGGACCGTGTCGCAGACCCCGGCGCGAGCTCGGTCCTGCGCGACGAGCTGCTGCGCAAGTTCGGCCGGGTGGAGGCGTACGAGGGTCGAGACCTCGACACCCTCCAGGGGGCCTACCGGCTCGGCGCGCGCATCGCGCTGCGCCGGGCCAAGACCCTCGGCCGGCGGTACAAGCTGTCGCCCTCCGTGATCCTCGCCTTCGCGGACGCGCTCTTCGCGTACGTCGACGAGCTGGAGGCAATCGCGCGCGAGGGGTACGCGGAGGTCCAGGCCCGTGCGGCCTCCGAGGTGTCGGCGTTACGCAGGCAACTGCTCCATCTCATCCTCGTCGGGTCGCCCCTGCCACAGGCGACCATCGCCGAGCTGTGCGAGCAGGCGTCCTGGGAACTCCCCGCCCAGTGCACGCTGGTGGCCTTGCGGGCCCCGGCGCCCGACCGCATACGGACATGTCTCGACCGGGACGTCCTCGCCGACCTCGGCATGCCCCAGCCGCACCTGCTGATCCCCGGACCGCTCACCCCCGAGCGACTGGCGATGCTCGAATCCGCCCTGTCGGGCGCCCCGGCCGTCATAGGCCTGACCGTGCCACCGCCACAGGCCGCCGACTCCATCCGGTGGGCCAGGAGGGTGCTGCAGCTCATCGACGACGGGATCGTGCCCGACCAACCGGTCGTGCACTGCGAAGACCACCTGACAACACTGTGGCTCCTGTCCGACCCCGCGCTCGTCACCCGCATCGCGGCCCGCGAGCTGGCCCCGCTCAGCAGCCTCACCGGCTCCAGGCGCGGGCGCCTGGTCGAGACGCTGCGCGTCCACATCTCCACCCGGGGCCCCGCCGACCAGGTCGCCGAGGTGCTCGGAGTCCACGCGCAGACGGTCCGCTACCGCCTGCGCAACCTGGACGCACACCTGGGCGACCGCATCACGGACCCGGAACACCGCTTCACGCTGGAGGCGGCCCTGCGCTCGCTCCACCTCCAGGGCAACGACTACGCGGAATAGCCCGAACGCCGGCCCCGTGCACCCAAAACCCGGATGCGCCCCACTCGAACACGTCAACTAGCCTCAGTGCGCGGCTAGTTGGATGACGACTGCTCCACGGTCAGGGACGTGGGACACGATGCGGGGGAGCGGTGGAACGATGCTGTGGACGGCGCTGACGACCAATGAGCTATCGGGGACCGAGCGGTACGAGTACTGGGAGTCGATGATGTCCCGGACTCAGGTCCCCGCCAGCCTGGCCGGCGATCACTTCGACGACTTCCAGGCCAGCTCACACCTACTGGACCTGGGGTCCATCCACGCGCCGCGGATTCCGGCCGGTGGGTCGACCACCTCCGCAAGTCGCTGCCCGGGGGCATGGTCCGTGACGCGCTCCTCGCTTTCCCCGGCTTGGCCCGCCTGACGGTCACGCCGATGGTGCCGCCGGCCCCTCCCGCTCCGGCGGCGCCGAGTTCGTCGCGCAGCCCGGCGAGGGTCTGGTGCATGAGGTGCTTGTGGAGTTGCGGACGGTCGGCCATTTCCCTGACGGGTCCGCGAAGGTGGGCGCCGGCGTTATGAAAAGACGATTCACGCGCTTTCGGCGACGGCCCTCGTGAAGCTCTGAAGATCCTCGACTTCACTCGAAGCCTATGCTCCAGAGCACACGGCTTGTCCTATCGTGAGGCCCAACGTCCTGTCGATACCCGGCAGGGAATTTGCACGGGGGAATTCATGCGTGGATTCGTTCATACAGCGGCACGAACCGCCGGCGTCGCCGGAGTGGTAGTGGCGTCCGTCATGGCGGGGACCAACGCCCGGGCGGCCAGCGGTGGCGGCTGCGGCACCTACTACGCCGGGACCGGCGGGCAGTACGTCAAGATCAAGGCCTGTATCAGCTCGCCCCGGTGGGGAGTGGGGCGCCCCGACGCGTACATCAGCTTGGCTGCGGGGCACCCGGCCTGCAATATCGCTATGCGAACGGTCCGGACGGGAAATTCGCAAGTCGTATCGAACAAGGTGTACCCCTGCCCCTCAGGGGCCATCAACGACAAGCACTTCACGGCTCCCGACTTCAGCGACACCACGGCCCAGACTGGTGAGTCGTATGCGAATTACACCCAGATCAACTGGACCTCTTCCGGAACGTGGACGATGCCGTACCGCAGCCCGTGGCTGAAGCTCCCGTAGACCCACTCCATTTCCGAGGCCCGACATGGCCGCAGCCATGGGACCGCCTCCACGGTCAGCGCGGCGTGGACGTGACGCGGCACCGGAGGTCGGCCGATGGTGCGTCAGCCCGTGACCCCGGGCACGACCAGGCCGGTTTCGTACGCGATCACCACCGCGTGGGTCCGGTTCTGCGCGCCGAGTTTGGTCAGTACGTTCCCGACGTGCGTCTTCACCGTCTCCAGGCTCACCCTGCACGTCTCCGCGATGTCCGGGTTGGACCGGCCCGTGGCCATCAAGCGCAGCACCTCCTCCTCCCGGCCCGTCAGCGCCGCCTGCGGCAGCGCCTGAGCGGATCCCAGTGGACGGGCGGTGACCATCTGACGAAGGGCCGCCGGGAAGAGGATCGCCTCGCCCGCCGCGACCACCCGCACCGCCTCCGCGATCTTGGGGACGGGGAGCCGCTTGAGTACGAAGCCGCCGGCCCCGGCGCTGAGTGCGGCGGTGACGTAGTCGTCGTTCTCGAAGGTGGTGATCACCACGACTTTCGGCGGGTCGGCCGACCCGGCGAGGAGCTGCCGGGTGGCCTCTATGCCGTTGCAGCGCGGCATCCGTACGTCCATCAAGACCACGTCCGGCCGCAACTGCCGCGCCCGCTCGACCGCTTCGATGCCGTCGGCGGCCTCCCCGACGACGGCAATCCCGGGCTGCATGGCGAGCAGCGTGCGCAGACCGCTGCGGGTCACCTCGTCGTCGTCCGCGATCAGGAGGGTGGTGCAGCTGGAGGCGCCGACGGTGTCGGTCGTGACGGCCGCGCTCGCGGCGGGGCCGGTCGCGACCGCTGCGCTCGCTCGTGAGCCGATCATGCGGGCAAGCGTACCGGCAGCCGGACCGCGAGCCGCCAGTGCTCCGGACCGTCCGGACCGGCCTCGATTTCGCCGTGCAGGAGCCGCACGCGCTCCAAGAGGCCGGGCAGGCCGTGCCCGGACGTCGGGAAGGCACCCGGGCTCATTCCGCCCCCGGTTCCGGTCCGGTTGACCACGCAGATCTCCAACGAGTCCGGCGCGGTCGCCACCGTGACCCGGATCGGACCGCCCGCTCCGTGCCGCAGCGCGTTCGTCAGCCCTTCCTGCAGGATCCGGTACGCCGCCCGGGAGAGCGTCCCCTGCACCTGCGCATGGTCGCCCGACAGCTCCGGCTCCACCACCGCGCCCGCGTGCCGCAGCCGGTCGAGCAACTCGGGCAGGTCGGCCAGGGTCCGGGCCGGCGCCGTCCCCGCCTTCTCCTCCCGCAGCATGCCCAGCACGTAGTCCAGGTCCTCAAGGGCGGCCCGGGTCGACTCCTCGATGCTGCGCAGGGCGGCACGCGCCGCCACCGGGTCGGCCGTGAGCACCTCGCCCGCGACCGCTGCCTGGATCGTGGCGGCCGTCAGGGTGTGCCCGATCGAGTCGTGCAACTCATGGGCCAACCGGTTGCGTTCGGCCATGAGGCGCTCCCGCTCGGCCGCCAGCGCGAGCTGCTCGGCCGACGAAGGACCCAGCAGCCTGGGCGCCAGCCACCGCAGGGCGTATGTCACCGCCAGGCACAGGGTCGCCGCCAGCAGCAGGCAGCAAAGCGCCGCTACCCAGCTCTGCCAGCCGCGATCCGCCCGCAGCGACCAGCCGTTCACACTCACCCCGGCCTCGGCGCCGGCCCAACCGCCGGGAAGGAGCAGCCCCGCGACGAACAGCAGGATGCTCAGCTGCGCCCCCGCCCACCCCAGCACCACATGCGACACCAACCAGAGCGGGGTCCGCAGGCGGTCGGCGCCCGATGCCGTGGAAGGAGCCGCCCCGTCACCAGGCGGCCGCGCACGCCGGCGCTCGCCCACGGGGTCCGGCAACGGCACCGCCAGCATCCGCCGGGCACACGCGATCAGCACCCGCCGCGTGGTGCGAGCCAGCCCGATCACGCCGATCAGTACGGACCAGACCAGCACGGTCAGAGCGAACTGCACCTCCAACGAAGCGGACGGCCACGCCACCGCCGGTAGTGCTGCGAAAGGCAGCAAGGGAAGGCTCGCCAACGCGCCGCAATAGGCGAATAGCGCACCCGAATACGTGGAGCCGCGCAGCAGCGGCCGGATTCCTCTGAACATGGCCAGGCAAGTATGACCGGACGGCCCACCTGCGGCCTCCCCCGATCGGGGGAGCGAACTCTCCCGCCTTCCCGTGATGTGTCCGTGGATCCCCGAAACCAGAATCGGGGTCTCACCAGTTGACGGGACGAAAGGACGGGCCGATGAATGCTCAGGGGATCGAGACGCCGCCGAATCACGCGGCGTCCGCTCAGGACCAGACCGTACGAAGTCAGGCGGCGCCGAGCGGAATGGCGGCGGGCCTGACAACACCGAAGAACAGCCTGGCCACAGCCGCCATGACACTGGGCATCATCGGCCTGTGCACCTCGGTCGTCTTCGTCGGCGGTCCCCTCGCCGTATTGGGCCTGATCCTGGGCATCGCCGCGCTGATGGCGGCCAAGCGGACCGGTGTGGGCCGGGGCAGGGCCGTCACCGCGGTGGTGACGTCGTCCCTCGCGATCGTGGTGTCCGGGCTGGTCGCCGCGTTCATGGTCTGGTACGCGAACGAGACGCAGGCGTGCTACGAGCCCGAGAGCTTCCACCAGTACACGCAGTGCGTCCGAGAGCACCTCGAGGGAAACGGAACGGCCTTCCCGTTCCCTCACCGGTGAACCGGCTGCGCCGTCCCGCGGCACGGCCACGCCGGGGGACGGGGGACGGCCGACGGGGGACGTCAGCTCTGGCAGAGGCCGCGGGCGTGGTCGTACGTAGCGGTGGCCTGGGAGTAGCGCCACTGCGGGTCCAGCAGATCGCTCTTCAGCTGTGCGGCCGCGGCCGGGCTCTCGATGACGTACCCGAAGTCCTGCAGCCAGGAGGGGTAGAGGTTCTTGGAGCCGATGTAGAAGGCCGCGCCGTCGACCGAGACGAGCTTGTGGTGCTGGGCGTACGGCTTGCCGTCGGCCCAAGTAGGCCGGTCGGAGGCCCGGAACGTGGCCAACTGGAGGTTCTCGCACAGGGCTGTCCGCGCCCGAACGCCGTCACCCGTCAAGGCTGTTACCCGGCCGCGCAGGGCGTCGCTCACTTCGGAGAGCGACTTGATCTGCGAGTAGCCGCCGCTGCCGATCGTGCCGCGGTTCGCCGGATCGCTCACGACGATGCGGACCTTCACGCCGGAGACGAGCTTCGCGGCAAGAGCGTCGTAGAGGCGTACGTCGTAGCGGGGCAGCGGCGGACAGGTGGCGTGCACGTCCTGCTGGGAGATCTCTATGTGCGAGTTCGCGCTGGAGACGAGGGCGCGCAGGGCGCTCTCTTCCGGGTTGACCGTGTCGTAGTCGCGGTCGGCGTTGGTGTAGTCGTGCAGGCCGATCCCGCACTTGGTGTCACCGGCCGTCGGCAGGACCGGGCGGAACGAGGAGGCGGGGTCGTTCTGGCGGATGCCCACACCGAGTCCGCCGACGGCGAGCGCGGGCACGTCGCCCCCACCCTGCGGGGAGGTGGGCCGGGGCAGGGAGGGCATGCAGTCCGCGCCGGGTGAGGCTGCGAACCAGACCGCGCTCCAACTGGTCTTGTTGCGACAGGTCCAGTCCCACAGGGAGTCGAGGTAGCGGCCGGCCGAGCCCGCCGCGGGTCCGGAGAGCGCGAGGTCGACGTCGTTCACCGGGTGGGTGGTGTCCAGGTAGTCGTCCTTCCAGCTGTTGATGCCGCCCGTGATGACCGAACTGCCGTCCACCACCACGAGCTTGGAGTGGTTCCAGGAGAAGGCGGTCTTCGAGGTGGTCATCGAGGCCACGTTGAGCGTGATGCTGCCCGCGGCGGCCGGGCCCAGTCGCGCGAGCAGCTCGTCCCGGTAGGACGACGGGATCACCGTGGAGTGGTAGAGGGGTGCGGCGCCCACCAGGATGCGCACCTTCAATCGGTTGCCCTTCCGGGCCGATTCCCTGAGGCCGGCGATGATCGCCTCCTGGTAGCCCCCGTCGGGGAAGGGTGCCAGCGTCGATATGTCGACCGTCTGCCGGGCGTCGGCGATGTCCTGGCGCATCTTCTCCAGAAGGCGGCGCGATCCGGGCCGGTCGGCGCACGTGGCGTCGCCCCAGCAGCCGGGCGTCTGGAGCAGCCAGTCGGAACCCCCGGGCTCGGACGAGCCGAGCCGGTTGCCGGAAGTGCGTTCCCAGACCGAGCCCTCCAGGCCCGGCGAGACCTGTCGCAAGGTTTGCTCGACGGAGTCCAAGTGCGGTGTGGGCGCGTCCACGGCAGACGCGGGGGCGGCCGTGCCGATGAGGGCGAGGGTGAGGGCGAGGGCGGATGCGGAGACGAGGGAGGTCGTCCGGGCGGTGCGTGCCAATGTGGTTCCTTGACCGAGACGGGTGGAGCGGCTCGGGCCGGGAGCGTGGCCGGCCACGACCGCAAGCATGATCAACTCGCGCAAGTTACCAGTTGGTACGCAACTACTCCCCGGCCTCGGGCGAGTTCCGGCCACCCGGAGCCGGGCGCCCGGAGCCGACCACTCAGAGCCGGGCACCGGCCCTCCGGGCACCCGGAGGGCCGGTGCGAGCAAGGCCTTCCCCGCCAGCGCCGCGAGCCTGCACAATCCCGACTTCGTCGATGTGGTGATCCACTCCTACCGGCACCGGTTCGGCCTGGTCGAGGGTGAGCCCCGCTACCAGGATCTCGAGGACCTCATCGCCGTGCAGCCGCCGATCTCCGTGCCCACGGTCGTACTCGAAAGCGGTGACGACGGCGTGTACGGTCCGGCCCCGGCAGAGGACCGAGACTTCTTCACCGGACCGTATGAGTACCGGCTCCTGCCAGGAGTGGGACACAACGTTCCGCAGGAGGCTCCCGGAGCATTCACCGACGCCGCGGCCAGCCTGCTGACCCGCTAGCCAGGGCACTCATCTCCAGGTGGCCGAGTACCACAGACAATCTGCTGGCTGCGGGGTTCCGCCCGTGCTTCACTCCGTTTCCGGGGGAGCGGGCCGGCGGTTCGTCGCCGTCGCCGTCGCCGCAGAGCATCGGCAGACAGCGAATCACCCTCGCTCAGCACCCCCGGAAACGACAGGGACGGATCAGAGCACGTCTACGTAGTCCTCGCGCCCGTTGGACGCGTAGTGCGTCGCGGGAGCGTCGACGTAGCGCATCTGCCAGGTCCCGTCCTGCTGTGCGGTGAACTTCCTGCTGAAGGTGCCGTTGGCCAGGGTTGTCGCCGTGCCCATCTGCTTCCAGGCGCCGCCGGGCGTGGCCGGCTTGAAGTAGATCCGGACCGTCTGTCCGGCCTGCGGCTTCCAGGCGGTGCCGATCTTCTGGGTCAGCAGACCCTTCGCGGTGATGGACGTGCCACGGCGCACGCCCTCGGGCGTCACATCGTCACTCGCGATCCTCGTCAGCCGGCGGCCGAGGCTGACAGGCTGACTCTCCGTCGGGCCCACGCTTCGCTGAGCCCCGTGGACCAGTCGCCACAGCGTGGACTCCCCGGCCGGCCACCGTGTCGCATGGGTGAACGTCTCGCCATACGTGGTGTCGAACTTCCCGGCGTACTGCCAGGTCTTGCCCTTGTCCGCCGAGTACTGGAACTGGACGTTCGCGGAAGTACCGGCCGGCACGGTGCCCTCGGTCACCACCAGCTTTCCGGTGAAGGTGACCTTCTGGAACTTGTCGACGCTTCCCTTCAGTCCAGAGAAAGCGCTCATGTGCGTGGCGTTAACCGAGAAGCGATACGGGACCACGGTCTCAAACCAAGGGCTGGAAACCTGAACCGACATTTTCGCGTCGCCCAGGACCTGGTAGTCGACGTCGAACGAGCCGTCGGGGCGGGTGTTGTCGTACCCGTTGCCACACTCGCTGGTATCCGTGACGACCACGCAGCCGTCCTTCGTAACCGAGACTTGCGTTCCCGAAACCGGCTGCTCCGTTCCGTCCTCGGCGACGCGGGTGAGCGTGCCCCTCACGGGGAGGAAGGTTTCGTACCGTCCGTTCGCCACCGCGCCGGGCGCCTTCACCGTCAGCTTCGCGGTCTGCTTGCGGACCTGGAGCGCGACCTCCTTGGAAACCCCCCAGTCGCCGCCGAGCCTGGCCGTCAGGACGGTCTTCGGCTCACTGCCGTAGAACCCGAAGGGCCCGGTGAAACGTCCCTCCCCATCAGTGGTCAGCCTCGACGGCTCGATCGCGGTCGGGTACAGGTTGACATCGGCGCCGGTGAGCGGCTTGACCTCGTGCGTGTTCGGATCCTCCGCAACCAGCGTTCCCGAGGCAACGCCGGAACGGCGGTCGTAGGACACGGTGGACACAGAGGAGGTGAGGCTCGTGAACCGCGGATTGATGGCGAAGTTCAGGATTCCCGTCAGAGCGCCGACCTGCTCATCGGTCTTACCTTCGTTCCGTACGAGCTCCATGTCGTAGACGCCCATCCGCACGTTGAGCCGACCGGGCGCCGATTCGTACGTACGCGTGTAGCACATCTCGTCCTCACACCGGCCGCCGGTGAACCCACCGACCCGGCCCACCACAGGACCACCGTTCCTCTCCCGCACCCGGACCGTGAGATTACCGACCTGTGCCGGGGTCTCCCCGCTGAACAGGTCCACGTGGACCACCCCACCGGAATCCACCGAGCCGAAGACCTCCCCGCTCGGTGGGCTGCTGCCGGCCTGGGCCGACGGTGCGATGACCAAGGAGGATACGACCATGGCGACGGCGGAGCCGAGCACCGTAACGGACCGTTTGGCCGTGATTCTCTTCAAAAAATGCCTCCGCGAACAGAGAAGTGGCTTGCCAACACCGGTTCGACACACGAAGCACGGAGATGGTTGCCCCACTCAGCGGACCAACATCAAAAACTCGCCCTCCACCTTGTTACACGGCGCCAGTGAGCCCCTTCCACCCTCTTGGGGAGTTCGGTGAGGGGCGAGTGATCACAGGCCTTCCAGCGTCCAAGCTGCGTCCGGTCTGTAGAGCCAAGCCTGGGCCGAATAGCCGCTGGCAGCTGGGACCTCGCCGGGCAAAGATGCCGCCATGCGCTACGCCAACACCGACTCTGAGCACATGTACCTGGTCCGACGGTTCGTCACGCCCGGCGGTGCCGGCGGCTGGGTGGAAGCTCGCTGCGGTTGAGCGGACCTGAGCGCGACCTGCCGCATCGGCGAACTTCTGCCGGCCGGCGCAGGCCCCTATGGCGGGTCCTGCTGCATCACTCTTGCCGCTTTCGGCACCAGCGCGGACGCCGATCTGGTCTGCAGATACCTTGATCGCTACCTGCCTCAAACCCACCTCGTCTACGACCGGACCTTTGTTCTCAGCACACTGCTTCACCTCGACGCCGTCCTGGGGACCGAGCGAGCATCCCCGTACCTTGCTGCCGGCTGCCGGCTGCCGGCTGCCGGTGGCCGGTGGCAGCGGTGGACCGATGTCACGACGAACATGGTGCTGGATCCGCAGGAGTACCGCAGGTCGTGGACCGGCTCTGTGGCCTTCGCCAGCGAGTGCGCTGAGCTCTTCACCAGAACGGAAACCAGGAACTGAGCGTCCCGACCTGACCGCTGGACGCCGACTGCTTCGGACCCCTCGGTAGAGTCTGGGCAATGACGGGAAACGAGGGCCGCTGGCCAAAGATCGACCAGGACGGCGGCATCGAGGACGTGATGGTCCTCATCCTGGAATGACTGGGTGAGCAAGGCGTGAACGCCATGATCAGAGTCGACGCCGAGAGGGTGGCCGACAACGCACCGGCGTGGACGTTCGCAGCCAGCGGCGGTCCCTTGGAGCACGGCATGCGAGCCGACGGGAGGACTGTGCAGCAATGCATGTCCATAGCGCTGTCCAAGCTGCGCGAGGCAGGGCTGTCGGTTCCGTTTTGATCTTCGCTTTCGCTCGCCTCTGACTTCGATCACGCAGTTTGCCCCGGCGTCACGGCGCTTCCTACGGACCGACTGAAGCCCCGGCATACCGAGTTGGACCGCAGCCGACTCCTCTCGGCCGGTGCGTCGACCTGGGCGAGCTCGTCCCACCAATCTTCGACCTCAAGTGACCACAGTGGATGGCCCTTCTCGGCTTCGGGGGGGAAAGGGCACTGCCGCCTCCGCGCGCGTCGCGGGGAGAGCGGCTGCCGCCGGGGTCCGAGGCCCGGGGACGGTGGTCTGAGCGCCGTCGTCGGGGGCTGCCGGGAAGCCGCTCCGCTGCCGAGGGAGATGGGCGGAGGCGTCGGAGTTCCCGGTGCCGCGCGGATCCCGTGCGGCAGTCGTGGTGCCGGTGGCCGGGGCCGCGTGAGCATCGTTCTCCCGCACGGCTCCTGCCGGCGAAGCCTCGCTGCAGTCCGGGCTGCGTGCTCCGCTGTCTATGCGTCTGACCCGCTTCCAGCCGGCCAAACGCCGCCTACTGGCGCGCGAACCTGACGATGCGCCAACTCGCCCCATTGTTTGGCATCTCGCAGTCGGCGGCCGACCGCATCATCGACCAGCTCGGCCCGCTGATCGCATGCCGGCCTCGGCGCCGGATCGCCAAGGGCGCCGTGCTGGTAGTCGACGGCACCCTGGTGCCTACCCAGGACAACAGCATCGCTGAACAGCCAAAGACTTACCGGTACTCCACCAACCACCAGGTCGCCATTGACGCGGATACCCGCCTGGTCGCTCGCTGTGGTCGGTGAGTCTTTGCCCGGCAATCGCAACGACTGCCGGGCATGGGAGGAGTCTGGCGCGAAGGCCGTCGTGGGCAGGACCCTTACGATGGCCGACGGCGGCTATTCGGGCAGCGGCCTCCTCATGCCCCACCGCCGCACCCTGCCGTCTCAAGGGCGACGGGGTCCGACACGCCATGCTCGGCATCGCCCGACTGCACTACCTCGCTCTCACGGGATAGCCCCTGCCGCATACGAGACCTGAGAGGTCCCCGGGAGACGGCTCCACCTCGCAGTCTCGGAGGAGAATCAGGCGAGGCAGAACTCGTTGCCCTCGATGTCCTGCATCGTGATGCACGACTCGTTGACGCCATCGGCGCGCTGCGTCAGCACGTGTTTCGCGCCGAGCGCCATCAGCCGTGCGCATTCGGCCTCGAGTGTGGCCAGGCGCTCGTCACCCACGAGCCCTGTGCCGACCCGCACATCAAGATGCACCCGGTTCTTGACGACCTTGCCTTCGGGAACCCGCTGGAAGAGCACGCGCGGGCCCACACCCGAGGGATCAGCGCACGCGAAGTAGACCTCGTCCTCAGGCGGCAGCGAGCGGTGGTACTCCTCCCACGTGGCAAAGCCCTCCGGGACCGTCGGTACGACGTACCCCAGCACCTCGCTCCAGAAGGCGGCGAGGCGCGCAGGTTCCGCGCAGTCGAAGGTCACTTGGAACTGCTTGATCGTTGACATCGGCGCACGATAACAGGGCCTTGCTCATCTCCCCGGGCGGGGGGATCCACACGTTGCCGGGAGCATGGCCCCTGCCATCCGCCGCTGTGTCGTGCGGTCACAGGGGGGTGAAGCGAGGTCGGCTCCTCCTTCAAAGAGTGGGACCCAGGATCCGATCTCAGCCGACCACTCTCGTGCCAAAGATCAGGTACGGGACAGCCCTTAGCCCCGCGGATTCGGCACCGCCGTTGCGGTCTGAGGGGACAGCGGGCGCATGGAACGGGGAGCACCGGACATACGGACGGACGGTACTTCAACCGGCCTGAATGCAGTCACAGTTGGGCCGCCCGTCCGTACGCGCACCGAGGAAGTGAGACGACATGCCGCTGACATTCCGCAAGAGCTTCAGGATCCTGCCCGGTGTCCGGCTCAACATCAACCGCAAGTCGTGGTCGATCACCACCGGCGGCGGCAAGCACGGCCCCCGCCGCACCCACAGCAGCACCGGACGCCGCACCACCTCGGTGGACCTGCCCGGCCCCTTCGGCTGGCGCAAGACCCGCCGCGGCTGATCCGCGCGCGGCCCATCGACTCCACGCCCCGGCCGGACATGCCGGGGGGCGGACATGCCGGGGGCGGACGATCCTGTTCGCGAGGAAAGCGCGGCTGTCGGCGCCGCCGATGACAGTGCCCACCGCGAGGGGCAGGTTACCGAGTACCGCTTCGCGGTGGTGCCGATGGATAGTGCCGGGTCCGCCGGCCAGGGTGTTGGTGGCTCCCATGCATCCTGCAGCCGGGGCCACTCATTCCCCGGCCGGGACCGCAGTTGACGTGGGCTCAGGCATGATCGCCTCAGGTGCGGCTGCTCCTGCCTGGCGGAGTACCTGCGCGGGCCTTGAGGACGCGCCTCCGGTCGCCCCGATCACTTGCAGTTCCCCACCAGTGAACACGCCCTCAAAACCGCCCCCATGGAATCGTGGCGAAGTCTGGTGGTAGCGGAGGTTTCCCGCGCTGATGTCCTCCAGGCGATCGCAGTACTCTTCAGCTTCTGGTGTGAGGGCCCAACGCGAACGGAGCGCCACAAACTGGCGTTCCGTCTCCTCTATCCTCTCGACGAGCCTGTTCAAGGCTTCCTGAATGCCCAGGCCGTAGATGTGTTGTAGTACTGAGACGGCCTGAACGTGCCGCTTCTTACCGTTCCTATCGTTCCACTCCTTCCGGAACGAATACAGATCATTGACGAGGCAGCAGTGATGCGCCGTCAGCCGGTCGAGTTGCGCCCGCTCGGTCGACTCCCACTCTTCCGCGGAAAGGCTCCGCTCCAACAGCGCGGGAATGGTCGCGGTGAACAGCGGGACAGCGAAGTTGATGTGGCGGTACTCCAGGTACTCGCCCCACCCCATCCGGGGCGATCGGATCGCGAGGTCTTCCTGGTACTGCGCTTGCGCCATGTACGCGATGCGCCGCAGGAAGTACCGGGCCAGCGCCTCCGGGAGCTTCTCGGCGATCGCCATGGCTGCAGTCAGATTGTGCCGGGGCAGTCCTTTGCCCCAGTCGCATGCCACGAACACGTCGTCAGCGTGCGACTGTCGGAACAGCAGCGTGACCGTGCGTTCCCATAGCCGTTCAGCGCTGCCGGCGCCGCTCGTTTCGTACAGGGCCTCCTGCTTGTTCTCAATGACCGTGTACAGCGCATTGAAGCGGCACCAACGGCTCAGCAGGTCGGCATCCACGTCAGGGAAACACAACGCCGCCCACGTCGTGTAGTTGTCGGCATGCACCGGCGCAGGCACGCGGGGGTCATCGCTGAACAGGCCGAACGCCCACGCGTTCGCATCCGCGTCCATCTCGGTGGAGTGGTGCGGGTTGATGCGCCAGCGAAAGCCGGTCCGCACTGAGGGGATGGTGAACGTCTGGGTTCCCATAGCGGTCTTTCCTGCTCTGTTCTGGATGCTGGCGCATATCAGAAAATGCCCTACGAGACGCACGGCACACCCGCGACACCAGGAAAAGCCCCATACGGATTACAGCACTGAGTACGGCGTTTCAAGGCGGACGGGGTCGTCTGTAGCGGTCGAGGCGAGGACGTGGTGGCGGTGCCAGCCAAGCCGCAGGACGCTCAGCTTGCCGTTGTCGACGGCTTCCCGCACGAGCCTGTCTGCACCCTCACGTCGCCATGTGCTTCCCGGGCCTGCGCTGGGCGGACCAAAGCGTCGGCGTCGCCCGCTTCGGCAGCGCGCCACGTCAGGACTTCCGCTTCCATGCGGTCTCCGGCGCCGTGGCTCACCCTGGACACGCACCGGCTCTGGGGCGCCAGCGCCGGCGTCGGATACCTGGGTGCGGCCGCGGCCGCCGCCGACACCCCGGCTCGCTGAGTACCTCGCCCTGGCTGGCCCGGGCCAGCCGTGGACCGGCGCGAAATTCTCCTCGGCATGGGGCACCCGCGACGTCGTCGCCACCACCCCGTGGTCCGGCCCGACCTTGTCGCGGAGATCGTGTTGACACCCCTGTCGACCGTGGCGGCGTCTACCGGCATCCCCGCCGCCGAGCGCGTCCACCAGCTCCTTGAAGCGGCGAACTCCACCTTCATGAACAGTCGGACCTTGCCTGAGGTGCCGTCACCGCTTCGGCCGGGATGAGCTCTCGCCGCGTGTCGCATCCGTCGGAGGCGATCAGGCCCTTGTTTGAGTGCTTGTACAGGTCCCGCTTGTAGGTCTCTCTGTGCTCGACGGCGACGGCGACGGCGACGGTCGATCGCCTCGAACAACGGCAACGGTGCCCCGCACTCCGGCCGCGCGCGGCGCCTCACCCGGCCGGGTGGCGGGATTCACCGGAGAATTGGTCTGCTTCCGGCTCGGTGTACCCGCCCTGGGGGGACCTACTGAGTACAGCCGGTGACAGCGGGGTTTGAGGGATCGCAGTTGCCGGGGTTGTTGTTTTTGATGGTGGTGTGGTTGAGGGTGACGGTTCCGCCTTCGTTGTGGAGGCCGGCGGGGGCGTGGGCCGCGGTATTGCCGGTGATACGGGAGTCGTTGAGCGTTGCGTCACCCTGGTTGTGAATGCCACCGCCGGTTCCTTGAGTGACAGCGTTCCTGTCGATGGCGGTGTTGCGGGTATTGAGCGTTCCAAAGTTGTAGATGCCGCCACCGGAGAAGCTTGCAGTGTTGCCACGGATGGTGGTGAGCATGTTGATGGTGAGCGTGCCGAAGTTGGCGATGCCCCCGCCGGTTCTGGCGTCGTTGCTGCGGATCTGGCTGTCGGTGATGGTCGCGGAGGAACTGTTGTTGTGGATGGCGCCGCCCAGGCCTCTTGCCTCGTTGCCGGTGAGGATGCTCGAGGTCAGGGTGAAGGGTGCAGAGATGCTGCTGTGCGAGATGGCTCCGCCGTTGCCACCGCTGACGGGGCCGGTGGAGTTGTTGGTGAAGACACTGAGATCTACGCGTGTGGTGCCGCTGCTCAGGATGGCACCGCCGTGGCCGGCTTCGGTGTTGTTGCCTTTGAAGTAGGAACCTTCGACGCGGAGGGTTCCATTGTTGTTGTTGATGGCGCCGCCTCCGTTGCTGGAGGTGTTGCCGGTGAGGCGGGTGTTGTCAAGGGAAGCAACGGTGCCGAATCCCAGCTGGATGGCTCCACCCTGGGCGCTTCCTCCGGCTTTGGCGTTGGTGAGGGCAACGTCTCGGAGGGTCAGGTTCGCGCCGGTGACAGGGGGGAGGTTGAAGAAGCGGAATTCGTTGTCGGTTTTGTCGTCGCGGGTGATGGTGGCGTTGCGTCCGTTGATGGTGATGGGGCTGGTGATCTGGGGGAGCGCGGCCTGGCCGGGGCCGGCGATCTGCTCGGTGTAGGTGTAGGTGCAGTCGCGGGCGAGATTGAGGGTGTCGGAGGTGGTGGGGGTGCTGTTGGCGGTGGTGATGGCCTGGATGAGGGCGGCGGGGGAGCACGTGACGTTGATGGCGGCGGCGTGAGCGGGGGTGGCGACCAGGCCGGCGAAAGTGAGTGCGAATGTAGGCGCGGCGAGCAAGGTGGCGGCCTGGCGGGGGCGGCGCAGTGGCCTCATCGTCTGACTCCTTTTTGGGGGAGGCGCCGGGGGGCGATCCGATCATTGTTTACATCAGCTCAATATCCATTCTTTTCAAGACACACCGGGCATATGCTGCGGGGTATTTTGGCCTGTCTTTCACTCTCACCCTTTTTCGGGCCTGCTGCCGCCAGAGGTACGCGAGCAACTGATCCGCTCGCCGATCTCCGCGGTGGAACCCAGCGTCCTGACTCCGCAGTCCACGCCCGCCCTTCAGCGCGCTCTCGACCTCCCCAAGGTGACATCGCTCAACGGGCTGGTCGGCGTCCTGGTGCACCCGGAAGAGGGGCGGTGGCCCGCGGCGAAACCGGACCTGTGGGGCGAAGGCGCGTGGCGCTCGGGCACCCTGCACCTTCCGCAGGCCGCCGAGCCGGCGCCGGGCACCCCCAAACCGGAGCCGGCGTTCTCGGCGGGGGAGAAGGCGGGTATGGAGCGGATCGTGCTCTACATGGCCGGACTCCCGGACCGGGAGTACCGCCGCCCGGCCACGGCCATCCGCGCACCTGACCCGGACGCCGGCCCGTTCCAGAATTCTGGAACGGCTCCGACCCGCTTACGGGCCCAGTCCACGCCCAGCTCGGCGAGCGCGGCTAGCTGCCCTGGGTCGAGCCGGTCGCGGCGCTGGCGGTGAGCCACTGCCCGACCGGCTTTCCGACGGCGACGCCATGCCGCGGTGCGGCGAGCGGGCCCGCTGCTCGTAGGCGGCCCCTGCGGCGGCGAGGCTCTCCGTGAAGCCGGCGTCGGCGGTGGGGGCCTGTCCGTCGACACCGCCGAGCGAGAGGCGCTGCTGCGGGCCCCGCCCCCGGCCCCGCCGCGGCGCGCCGGCCGGCCGACGTGGTGGAGGTCCGGCCGGTCCCCGAGGGCGGCAAGACCGTCCCCGTGCACCTGGCCGCCGGTCCCTGAGCAGGGGGTGCGCCGGCATGTCGTCCTCACATGCCCGGTGCAGAAGCCCAACTGATGTGCCGGGAAGGGGAACCGGCGTGAGCGTGCCGACGTGAATGTCGGCGACGGGGCTTAGCGTGTACGGACGGAAGCGGGGGGCCGTTCACGCACGGACGCGTGATCCCGGACACGCGCATGACGCGTGCCAGGGCAGAGCCCCACGGCTCGATCCTCAGGGGGGATCTTGACTACATCGCACCGCACGTCACCGCAGCGCAGACGGCTGCGCGCCCTGGCCGCCGGGAGCGTTCTCGCCCTGGCCACCGGCGCTCTGGCCGCCACACCGAGCGTCGCCGCACCGAGCGTCGCCGCACCGAGCGTCGCCGCGCCGAGCCTGGGCGCGCCGAGCATCGCCGTGCCGAGCCCGGCCGTGCCGGCGCCGGGACCGTCGACCGTGACCGGAACGGCCGGAGGCCAAGGGCTCCCGACCGTCGTCATGCCGGCCCGGGTCCCGGCCAAGGTGGCCGCTGCCGCCAAGCCGCGGCACGACGTCGACGGCGACGGCGTCAGCGACATGATCGTCATGGAGTACGACCAGGACACGGCCGTCTACCTGTCATCGATCAAGGCCTGGAGCGACTACACGGTCAACAAGACCGATCCGGATCCCGAGGCCTCGTTCAAGGACCTGCTGCCGGTTGGCGACGTCGGCGGCACCACCAAGCCCGAACTCCTCTCGCTCACCTTCGACGGCGTGCTCACGCTCTACGAGGCGGGCGTGAAGAGCACCTCGGCGCCCCTGTGGTCGGGCCGCGGCTGGCAGATTTACAACCGCCTCATCGCCACCGGCGATCTGACCGGCGACCGCCGCCCCGATCTGCTGGCCCGGGACCCCGCCGGTGACCTGTGGCTGTACACCGGAACCGGGACGGTCAGCAGGCCCTTCAACTCCCGGGTCAAGGTCGGCTCCGGCTGGGGGATCTACGACCAGGTCGTGGGCGCCAACGACGTCGACGGCGACGGCATCGGCGACGTCCTCACCCGTAACCTGGCCGGCGAGCTGTGGTTCCACAAGGGAGCCGGCAGCGCCACCGCCCCGCTCAAGCCCGGCGTCAAGGTCGGCACCGGCTGGAACGCGTACAACGTGATCACCGGCTCGGACGACGGCGACGGCGACGGCCGCAGCGATCTGCTCGCCCGCAACCACGACGGCGTGGAGTACTGGTTCAAGTCGATCGGCGGCGGCAAGTTCGCCGCACCCGCCTACTTCGGCAGCGGCTACGAACGCAACAAGTTCATCGTCGGCGCGGGCACCACATCGCTCTTCGGCAAGGGCCAGAACGTGATGACCCAGGCCGACAACGTCCTGGCCAAGTACTACGCCCTGGCCAACGGCACCTACCTGTCGCCGCCGGTCGGGGTCGGCAAGGAGACGCCCGGCTCCCGCAACACGTACGCCACGGGCCTCAACAGCCACAACCACGCCAGCTACGTGCAGAACATCGGTACCGACCTCTACGTCCGCGACGTGAAGGTCAGCACGTCGTGGAACTACACCATGATGGCCGGCCCCGGCGACCTCACCGGCGACGGGAAGGGCGACCTGGTCAGCCGTGACTCCTCCGGCGTCCTGTGGCTGCACCCCGGCGACGGCCTGCCGTACACGAAGTTCGGCACGCGCATCAAGGTCGGCACCGGCTGGAACGGCTACAACGCCCTTGTCGGCGCGGGTGACTACTCCGGGGACGGGCGGCCCGACCTGCTCGCCCGGGACACCGCCGGCGGCCTCTTCCTCTACAAGGGCACCGGCACGGCCGGCGCGCCGTTCGCCGCCCGGGTGCAGGTCGGCAGCGGCTTCAACCAGTACGACAGGCTGTTCGTTCCGGGTGACATCAACGGCGACAGCAAGGGCGACCTGATGGCCCGGCTCCCGGGAGGCGACGTGTACACGTACACCTCGACGGGCAAGACCGGCACCGCCACCTTCGCCCCCCGGGTGAAGTTCGGCTCCGGGTGGAACATCTACAAGAACATGCTCTGACCCCCGCGGCCCCGGGCCGCTGTTGCCGTGGGAGACGGAGGTGCAGATGATCAGGGTCATCAACCCATCGGCAGAAGCCCCTGGGCGGTGCCGCCCGCTGACCGGGCATCGGCCGGAGTGCCTGCCGGAATTGGCTGGCAGGTGCATGACGGGTTGGTGCGGTGCGGGGCTACGTTCTTAGGGCTCCGGAGGGGCGGCTGTCCGAACGTGCGGGCCACAGGCGGGCGGTGGCGGCGTCTCCAGTGCCCCGGTTCCGCCGAGGGGCCGGGCCCCCCACGCATGAAGGAAGACGACATGTCTCTGGGCACCTGGCTGAAAGTCGGCACCTCCGCCGCCGCGCTGCTCCTCGCGGCGGCAACCGCCGCGACCGCTGCACCCGCTGCACCCGCGCCCCTACCGGACGCCACCGCAGCGGTAGTGACGCTCCGTTACGACGACAGTCGGGCCGGCGGCTGGGAATCGGCCATAGCGGCCGGGGTCGCTTCCTGGAACGCGAACGTCAGTAACGTTCGGCTGGTGGAGGCCGCGCCCGGGGTCCGCGCCGAGATCGTCATCGTGGCCACCACCGGCTGGCCGCAGGCCACCCTGGGTCCGGTCCGTCCTGGGCGACAGGTGCGAGTCGAACTCGGCGCGCAGGCCGTGAGCCAGGGGTACGACAAGACGCGCATCGCTGCGCACGAGCTGGGCCACAGCCTGGGCCTCCCGGACACCAAGCCGGGGCCGTGCTCCCAGCTGATGTCCGGGTCCAGCGCTGGGACGGCCTGTACCAACGCCGTGCCCAACGCGACCGAGCGGTCCCGCGTGCAGAACGCGTACGCGAACGGGCTCGCGGCAACCGTGCCGACCGACGGCCGGGTACTCATCGACGCCCCCTGACCGGCGGGTCGGCGGTGGACCGGCGCGGGGGCCCGGCCGGGACGGGACTCCCGGAGGGCAGCCGTGCCGGTCCACTGCTGCGCCCACACTTGGTGAAGTCGAACCACGTCACGGTCAGCTTGCGGCAATTGAAGATGGCGCCGACACGGAACGTCGAACGTCGTCTCGATGCCGGCTCTACTCCCGCGGGAGTAATCCGCTCGCCGGGCCACCCCCGGCAGTACCTGCGAACTCGATCTCAGGCGCGACGATCCGGCCTTCGCCTGCCGGGAGTCTTGGAAGGACACCAAGACATCCGGACCGGAGGGAGGCCCGAACATGGGGGCCGGACTTACACAGAGTCGGCGACGAGCATTGCCCTGGCTGGTGCTCGCGCTGTGGGTCGCCGTGCTCGCGGTCGCCGCGCCGTTCGCCGGGAAGCTCGCCGACGTCACGCGCGACCGCGTCACCGACTATCTGCCCGCGAACGCCGACTCCACCCAGGTGGCCAAGCTCCAGGAGCGGCTGCCCGGTGGCGAGACCACCCAGCTCGTCCTCGTCTACCAGCGCGACTGGGCCCTCACCGCCGCCGACCGCGCGACCGCCGAGCGGCAGATCGGGCAGATCGCCGACGAGCACGAGCTGACCGACACCCCGCAGGGCGTGCCCTCCAAGGACGGCACGACGCTCATGTACCCGGTCAGCACCAACGAACCCGGTGACGACGACGAACTGCGAAACAAGTTCGTCGACGACATCAGGGAGACCGCCCGCTCCGGCGATGGCCTCACCGTCGAGGTCGGCGGCCCCGGCGCGGTCACCCGCGACTCCAAGAAGGTGTACGACTCCCTCGCCGGCCCCCTGCTCTACACCACGGTAGCGGTCGTCGCCATCCTGCTGATCCTGATCTACCGCAGCCCCGTGCTGTGGCTGATCCCGCTGATCACCGCCGGCATCGCCGACTACCTGGCCATGGGCGTCGCTTACGGCCTCAACCAGGCCTTCGGCACCTCCATCTCGGGCGCGGGCACCAGCATCATGACCATCCTGGCCTTCGGCGCCGGCACCGACTACGCCCTGCTCATCGTCGCCCGCTACCGCGAGGAACTGCGCCGCATCGAGCGTCCGTACGAGGCCATGGCAGCCGCCCTGCGCGGTTGCGGGCCCGCCGTGATCGCCTCCTCCGGCACCGTCGCCGTCGGCCTGCTGTGCCTGCTCGCCGCAGACCTCAACTCCAACCGCGCCATGGGCCCCCTCGGCACCGTCGGCGTGCTGTGCGCGCTGATCGCCATGCTCAGCCTGCTGCCCGCCCTCCTGGTCCTGCTCGGCCGCCGCGTGTTCTGGCCGCTCATCCCGGCCTTCGGCAGCATTCCCAAGGAGCGCCGCTCACTGTTCTCGGCAATGGGCAGCTCCGCCGGACGCCGCCCGGTGGCCGTCCTCGTCGCCGGCGCCTTCGCTCTGGGGGCGCTCGCCCTCGGCGCCCTGAACCTGCCCGGCGACCTCAAGCAGGAGGACGCCTTCGTCGACCGGCCGGAGTCCGTCTCCGCCATGCTGACCCTGGCCGACGCCTACCCGGACAGCTCCAGCCAGCCCATCACCGTCATGACTCCGGCCGACCGGGCCGAAGCCACCCTCGAGGCGGCCACCTCCACCGAGGGCGTCGCCTCCGCCCGGATCGGCCGGACGGGAGAGGGCTGGACCGAGGTGTCCGTGATCGCCTCCGCACTGCCGCAGACGGACGCCGAGACCCGCACGATCCAGAGCCTGCGCGACAAGCTGGACGGCTCACTCGTAGGCGGACCCAGCGCCCAGCAGCTCGACCTGGAGAAGACCAACTCCCGAGACCAGCAGGTCGTCGTACCGATCGTCCTCCTCTCCGTCCTGCTCATCCTGATCGTCCTGCTGCGCTCCCTGGTCGCCCCGCTGATGCTGGTCGCCGCCGTGGTCGCGGTCTGGGGCGCCTCCCTCGGCATCGGCGGGCTGGTGTTCGAGCCGCTGTTCGGCTTCCAAGGCACCGACCCCGCCCTCGGCCTGCTGTCCTTCGTGTTCCTGGTGGCCCTCGGCGTCGACTACGGAATCTTCCTGATGCACCGCATGCGGGAGGAAGCCCTGGGCGGCGCCGAACCCGCCGCGGCCGCGCTCACCGCCCTGCGCACCACCGGCGGTGTCATCGCCTCCGCGGGCCTCGTCCTCGCAGCCACCTTCGCGGTGCTGATGAACATGGGCCTCGTCTCACTGGTCCAGCTCGGCTTCGTCATCGCGGTCGGTGTGCTCCTCGACACCTTCCTCGTCCGGACCTACCTCGTCACCAGCGCCAGCGTCGCCCTCGGCCGGAAGGTGTGGTGGCCCGGTCCCATGTCGAAGGCGCCGTCGCCCGAAGTCCTGCTCCGGGAGCCGGAGCACGTCTGACACCTTCCCGACCCCGTGTGATCCCCGTGGGCGCCCCTCCCTTGTGGGAGGGGCGCCCATGTGACGGAGGATGAGCCCGTGCCCGAAGCCGAACGCAAACCCCATCTAGGCGACCGGATCATGACGGTGATCAACCGCGACCCGAGCGAGCGCCGCCCAGCACGCCACCCGCAAGGACGTCCTGCTCGCCCTCGCCGTCACCGTCTTAGCCGTGGTCCTCGCCCTCGTCACCGACTCGGCCCGGCGACCGGACGCGCTGGGCTGGCTCCTGCTGATCGCGGCGCAGCTGCCGATCGTGTTCCGGCGGCGCCACCCGCTGCCCGTGCTGGCCGCGGAGGCCGCCCTGCTCCTGCCGTACCACGCCCTCGACAACAACCACGCCGCCCCCTTCCCGGTCTCGGTCGTCGTGTTGTACAGCGTCGCCGTCATCTGCCGGCCCCTGTACACCGTGCTCGCCACCAGCACGGCCCTGACCGTGGCGCTGAGCGTCATGATGGTCGTCAACAGGAAGCAGGCCGCCGAGGCGCTGCGGATCTCCGGCTGGGTGCTCGCCGTGGTCTTCATCGGCATCGCCCTGCGCTTCTACCGGCAGTACGTAGCCGCCGTCGTCGAGCGCGCCGAACGCGCCGAACGCACACGTGAGCAGGAGGTCCGCCGCCGGGTCGCCGAGGAACGACTGCGCATAGCCCGAGACCTGCACGACCTGCTCGCGCACAGCATCACCCTGATCGGCGTGCAGACCTCCGTCGCCGCGCACATCCTGAACGCAGACCCCGAGCGCCTGGACCGCAAGGCCGTCGCGAAGTCCCTCGACGACATAGCCGAGACCTGCCGCACCGCCCGCAGCGAACTGCGCACCACCCTGGAGGTGCTGCGCGAGCACGGCAACGGCGACGCCCGCGACCCCCTGCCCGACCTGCACGGCCTCGGAGGTCTCGTGGCGGCCGCCCGGATCTCCGGGGCCGAGGTGGACCTGACGGTCACCGCCGAAGAGGTGCCGCCCGCCGCCGTCGGCGCGGCCGCCTACCGGATCGTGCAGGAGGCCCTCACCAACGCCGTACGCCACGGCGGCAGGCAGGACCTCGGCATCCGGGTCGGCGTGCGCGCCGGGGAAGGCTCCCTATGGGTCACCGTCACCGACGACGGGACCGGCACGGGCGGGGGCACGCCCGGGTTCGGGCTCGTCGGCATGCGCGAGCGGGCGCGCAGTGTCGGCGGAACGCTGGACGCGGGGCCACTTCCCGGCAAGGGTTTCGAGGTCCGTGCCGTACTGCCGCTGGGAGGCAACCCGTGACCATCCGCGTTCTGCTCGCCGACGACCAGGCGCTCGTACGGGCCGCGTTCGCGATGCTCCTCGAGTCGTCTCCGGACATGACGGTCGTCGGACAGGCAGGCACCGGCCGGGAGGCCGTCGCACTGGCCCGCACGGAACGCGCCGACCTGGTGGTGATGGACATCCGCATGCCCGACCTCGACGGCATCGAAGCCACCCGGCTGATCGCCGCGGACGAGGATCTGGCCGGGGTGAAGGTGCTGGTGCTCACCACCTATGACACGGACGAGCACATCGTCGAGGCCCTGCGCGCCGGGGCCTCCGGCTTCCTGGTCAAGGACACGCGTCCCGCCGAACTCCTGGAGGCGATCCGCACGGTGGCCGGCGGGGAGGCCCTCCTCTCGCCCGGCCCGACCTCCCGGCTCATCGCCCGCTTCCTGCGCAGCCCCACGGCAGCGCCGCCCGAGGCCGGTCCCGAATGCCTCACCGTCCGCGAGCGCGAGGTCCTCACCCTCGTCGCGTGTGGCCTCAACAACACCGAGATCGGCGAGTCCCTCGGTCTCAGCCCCCTGACCGCCAAGACCCACGTCAGCCGCATCATGGGCAAGCTGGGGGCACGGGACAGGGCGCAACTGGTCATCGTGGCGTACGAGTCGGGGTTGGTAAGCCCGGGGGCGTGAATCGGTGCGTTGGTGACCCTGGGCAGGCGCCGGCCAGGTGAGGTGGTTGTCCCACCTCACCGGTGACGGATCGCTGCCACTGCTGCGCGAGCGATGTGCTCGGCCTCGGCGACCGCGCCGGCCGGCTGCGTCCGGGTATCGCTGTACGAGACACGGACGATGACATTGGCCTCGCGGACCAGCACGGTCGACTTGTCCCGGTACGCCTCGGAGCCGAGACCCGGCACCGGATCCCAGCTCCGGCCGTGGGCGCGGTCCATGAGGCTCTGGAGCCGGTCGCGGGCTGCCACCTCGCCGGTTTGGGGGGACTTGAGGTGTCCCCACTGCCACTGCTCATAGCCGAGCCTGAGGGACACCGCGTCGTTCTTGGCCTCGCACACCTCCTGCTTCACCAGCACCCGCTCCCACGGATCCCGCACGGGGGTGACACCGGGCAGCAGCCGACGGGCCGGTTCGGCGAGGACCCCACACGGGTCGGGGACGTCGGCGACCTCGGTCCTGCCGGGCCACCAGGGCGCGTTCCACGGCCGGCCGGCGAGAAGGGGGCCGAGCAGCAGGAGCAGGACCATCCCGATACCCGTGCGGAACACGATTCGGCGCGCCTTGCGCTGTCCGCGCGAGAGCCGGCCGGACGGTTCCGGCAGTGTGGTCGGCGTCATGATCGTCCCCCGTCGGCGTCTGCGGCCGCGAACCTACCATCAGACGTTCACCGGGAGCCCGTGGTATCGGGGCCTGAGACGTAGGGCGAGGGCGGGGTGAGGTCCTTGGTGAAGCCGGCGTCGGCGATCGGCTTGTTCCGGCTGGAGGACGTCAGGAGGGTCGACGTTTTGGCGGCGGACACTGTGAGCTGGTCAGTCCGGCCAGTTCGTAGGGCCGGGCCGGTCACATCGGTTCGAGCACCGAGAGGACGTTGCCGGCCGGGTCCTTGAACCAGGCGATGACCGGGCCGCCCTCCTCGCGCACGATGCCCTTCTCGTCCGCCGTGAAGTCCGGGTAGCGCTCCATGCGGACCCCGGCCGCCGTGAGCTCGTCGACCGCCCGCTCGACGTCGGGCACCGGGAAGTTGAGGACGGTGAAGCTCGCGGGCTCGTGGTTGTCCTTCGGGTACACCAGCACCGCGGTGTCGTCGGCGAGGTGCAGGAAGAGCAGGCCTTCGTCCTCGGAGACGCGCACGCCCAGCGTCTGCCCGTAGAACTCCCTGGCCTTGTCGATGTCATCGACCGAGAACCCGCTGAACGGCTTGCCGCTGCCTTCGAACATGATCAGCCCTTCGCCGTGCGGTACCCCTTCCCATCGTCGCCCCGGGTCCGCTGGACGTCGAGCGGTGGGCCCTGGCGGCGCACCCGTCTGCTGCGGGGCCGCACGGGCTGTGATGCCGGCCAGTACGACCGACACCGCCGAGGGCTCGGTCCGGACCTTCCGCATGGCCCACCTTCCGCATGGCCCACCTTCCGCATGGCCGACGCTCCGCATGCGCGTGCGCACGTGTCGCGCCAAACTGAAGACGATGGGTGGGCCACGGCTGACGTACTCGCGCGGTGGTACGGCGTCGACGGCTACGACTTCCCTCGGGGTGGCACCAGCGATCCTCTGACCAAGGAGGCGGCCATGACGGAGAAGCGCGAGAGCAGGGACACCATCCCGGAGGAGTTCGACGGACTGATCGCGGAATTTCGCGCCCTGCTCGAGAAGTACCCGGGTGCGGTCCGTCATTTCTCGCTCGGGTACTACGCCGGGGGTCGTGGAGAGGAACCGGGCGAACCGGTGACGGTGGCCATTACTCAACCGGTATTCGAGTGCACCGAAATCGAGCCCGGACTCTCCATGTGCGAGCGGGTCGACGAACAGTGACCCGGGCAGCGCCCTGGCCTGCCCGAAGCCCGAACCATCTCCACGGGAGCGGATGGGGCCCGCCAATCCCCGTATCGACCGGCAGGAGCCATGATGTCCTATCGACCCGACGGTCGTCTCAGTGACGAGCATGTGAAAGCCCTCAGAGAGGCAGCACGACTGATCAGTCAGGCGCGCGGCGCAGCCGCCGACCTGCTCGCCCGGTCCGGAATCGACCCCGGTATCGCGTCACACGGGTCCTTGGAATTCTGCACCGGGGTGGTGTCCGCAAACACGCCGATCCAAGTCTGCGGGTGTCCGGGATTTCGTGGTGACCCCGACGCCTGCTTCAGCCAGTACCGGGACTTCACGGGGGAGGACATCGGCTCAGGTGCGATCATCCGCGTCTGCGGCCACCCGCGGGTGAACCACGAGGCGATCTGACGTAGCGCGACGACCGCGCTTCGGCCCGCCAACGGGATGCACGGCTCCCTGCCGACCCCAGAGTCGATCGGCGCGGCTCCGGGGGAGTCACCGGGGCTCTGGCCGTCGCCCCGGGAGGAGGAGCTCCGTCGCGAGGGCGGTCCGCCGGTGCAGCATCCACCGGCCCGAGCGGTGCGAGGTGACCAGGTTGCAGCGGCGCAGGACGGCAAGGTGCTGGCTGACGGCCGCGCTGCTCACCCCCAGGTACGCGGCGAGCTGTGTGGTGGACACCGGAAGATCGAGGTGCACCAGCAGGGCCGCCCTGCTGCGGCCCATCAGCTCGGTCAGCGGCTGCGGCTGTTCGTCACCCCGGGCGGACCACAATTGGCCGATGCCGCGCGGCGAGTACGTGAGTGTCGGTTGGTGCGGTGCGTTGTGCAGCACCAGGAGTCTTGGCCAGGCGAAGACGCAGGGCACCAGGAGCAGTCCGGCGCCGGCGGCGGAGCGCACCGCGTGGTGGCGGGGCTTGTCGATGTTCAGCTTCCCGGAGGCGTAGGTGACCTCGGGGTGCAGGTCCGCGAAGACCCTGTCCAGCCCACCGGTGGTGAGCTGCTGTGCGCGGTGTGCGACATCGGCGTCGCTCAAGGAGCGCAGCCGTGGCCATATGGGTTCGATCGCCGCGCTCCAGTACGCGGCCATGGTTGCGGCGAGTCGCGAAAGCTCGCGTTCCGGATGTTCGTAGAGGGGGCGCAGCGACTCCGGCAGGCCCTGGCCGGCTCTCATCTCGTCGAGGGAGCGCACCACCTCTTCGGCGGGGGTGCTTGCCATCGCGTCGAGTTCGTCGGCGAAGTGCCCGGTCATCGCCTCGGGCGGGGGTGCGAGGAAGTCCGCTACGAAGCGGGGCCCCTGGGCGAGCGCTGTCAGCACGCTGAGATCGACATGGGCGACCGCGGGCAGTGCCCGGGTCCGCCAGGGCCGGTGCACCATGTGCTGACCACTCCCCGCCAGTACGGGAACGCTGTGTACGAGCTCTTCCAGGGGAGACAGGGCGAACCGTATGCGGGTCAGGTCGTCGGGCCCTAACAGAAGCTGGATCACGACTGCGAGCGTAGCTTCGCGTTGGATTAAGCAGGGGCGAAATCGTGGTGCGGGGCGCCGGGTCCGGCAAAGCTCGTATTCACCAACTCGTCCCAACCAGGGGGAAACATGTCGAAGTTACGAAGCCGCGTCATGCAAGGACTGCTGACCGCCGCCCTGGCGGTGGGGACGCTCGTCGCGACGCCGGGAGCGGCGTCCGCGTCAACCTGCGGGATCAACGTGGGGGGCCACCAGGGCTACTACATCTGCGAGTACAAGCCGACGCTGGTCCAGTGGCCTGACGGCCACTACCAGTGGTTCGTCGTCGGAACCGACAACCACGTTTACGACTCCCACCAGTTGAGCCCTGGCAGCTCGAGCTGGGGCCCCTGGCACGACTTGGGCGGAGTGGCGAAGAGCGGGGTGGACGTCACCTACCTGTCGTCGTCCAGGATCGACCTCAAGGTCTGGGGCACCTACAACGGCTACTGGTGCAAGAGCTGGACCGCGTCGGGTGGCTGGACCAACTGGTGGGACTGCTGAGAGAGCCTGTAGCGGGTGCGGCGACCGGACCCGGGGGAGGTGTTGGTTCGCCTGCTCGAAGGCATGGCGGACCGTGACCCGGGTCCGGGAGGCGCGTGGAAGGTGAAGTACGAGCGCTCGCCCGGCCCTCACCACCGACACCACCGCCACCACCGGCTGAGCGTTCAAGAGCGCGGGTGCGCGGATGGCGAGGGCCGGGACAGTGCCGGGGCCAGCCAGCGGTTCAGGAAGGTGCGGAGCCGGGCTTCGTCCTGCGGTACTTCGCTCGGGTGCTGCAACAGCGAGGTCAGGAGTCGCATGATCATCTCGGCGAGGCCGTTGAGGTCGTCCTCACCGATGCCGGAGGCGGTCCAGTCGACGGGGAAGCGCTGCAGCATCTTGGCGCCGCGGTCGATGGTGTCCCTGGTGGTGGCCCCGCGGCCGAACGCGGCGGGGTCTCCGAGTTGCAGCAGAAGGCTCAACCGCGGGTCCGTGGGGATGGTCCGTACGCAGAAGACCATGCCTTCGATCACGGCTTCCGCCGGGTCGGTGATCCCCTGCAGGTGCGCGATCATCTGCTCGACGAACGACTCGGCGCCCTGGGCCGCCACCTCACCGATGATGTCGCTGATGCGGCCGAAGTGACGGTAGACGGTCTGGCGGGTGACGCCGAGTTCGCCGGCGACGTCGGACAGGGTCGTCTTCGCGACGCCGTACCTGTCAATGCAACGGTCGGTCGCGTCGATGATGCGCTGCCGTGCCTCGGCGTCCGATGCGGGAGGCCTGCCTCCCCAACCATGGTGCCCCATGCCGTCAGGATCGCACAGGCGCTGCGGTCCGTCGGGGCAAGGTCGAGCGGACTGCGGCCACGATGAGCCCGGTCCCGGCGACGGTGCACAGTGCGGCGTACCACAGGCTGCCGATCGGCGTGCCCTGCTCGGTGACGCCGTCGACCGCCGAGAAGTAGGACGGCAACGCGACCGTCCAGAGGACGATGTGGACGCCGAGGTACAGCGCCGGATAGGTCCGCGCGAATACCGGTGACACCGCCGGGGCCGGATCCGTTCGCCCCGCGCGCCAGGCTTCCGCGAGGAGGTAGAGGCCGGCTATCCAGAGCAGGGCGAGCTCGGTACCGAGAATGGCCTGCTGGATCCCCCGCTGGTCCTCGCCGCGGAAAGCGTTGCTCGGCAGACCGGCGATCGTCATCGCCCACGGTGTCAGGACGCCGGCGGCGACGGTGCGCAGGCTGATCTGCCGGCCGGTCAGCGTGCTCCGGCCGTCCTTCGCGCCGACCAGCCGGACGACGAGGTAGGTCATCGCGCCGAAGGACACCGAGGCGAACAGGAACATGCTGTTCATCGGGACCGAGGCGAGCGCCGGCTCGTTGATCATCTTGTTGTCCGGGTTCCAGGCCCACCATTTCAGCTGGGGTCCGAGCTGATCGAAGATCTCGTAGAATGCCTGGCAGACGAACGCGACCACCAGTGAACCGGCCAGGGGCCCGCGCCGCGCGAAGACGCCGAGGACGCGGACCAGTTCGTAGGCGAGCTGCGACAACGCCGGATAGAAGGCCACGATGTAGAGCGGCAGCCGGTCGTACATGAACTGCACGGTGAACACGTTGTGGGAGAAGATGAGACCCACGTCCTTCTCCAGGCCGAACCAGCCCGGGAAGTACAGCGGCGGCTCGATCACCGCGAGGTAGACGACCGAGGCGAACCACAGCGAGATGTTGATCGGGTCGCCGTCGCGTCGCCACCGTCGCCACGCATGGATGAGGGCGAACACCGCGCCGCCGATGACGAGCAGCTCGAGGAACGGCATGGAGGCGTTCTCGAGGCCGAACGGGTTGCGGAACTCCACCACGGGATCGGCGTCATGGCAGGAGAAGCCGAGCCCTTCGGCCAGGCGCTCGGCCGCCGAGTCGCATGAATAGCTCATCCCTTGCTCCTCGGGGGAGTCGGCGACAGGGCCGCTTCGGCGAACGGTGATCCGCCGGCGCGGGTGTGACCGGTGTAGTCGGTGCCGGGCGGGTCCTGCCGGTCGTCGAACCCGCCGGGCACGACCGTGCGTCCCAGCCGCTGACGCACCTTGTAGCGCACGATGCCGAACCAGAACCGCGGATCGGTGGTCATCTCCCTGAGCGACATGTCGAGGTTGAAGACCTGGGCGAAGGTCCGCTCGACGTAGGCGTCTTCGCGGCTGGTCGCGTTGATGGCGTTGAAGATCGGCCAGCTGAGGCGCGCGGCCAGCTTGCGGCGCCAGGGAGCCACGACCTCACTCCCGGTCGCGAAGTCGTAGGCCTGGTCACGGGCCATGGCGAGCATCCAGGGCACGTCGAGTGACTTCTTCTGCCGGGTGAGGAACGTACGGAAGAAGGCGAGGTCGAGTACGTCGTGGCCTTGCAGCATCTCGGCGAGGATGAGCGCAGAGCGAGCCGCCGAGCTCATCCCCTGGGCGTAGAACGGGTTGAACGCGCAGATCGAGTCACCGACGCAGACCAGCCCGAGAGGCGGCTGGTCCAGGAGGTCGAAGCGACGCCACTTGTTGCCGGTCGAACGGGTGAGGTGCACCTCGGAGGTCGGAGTGCAGGCACGCGTCGCCTGCCCGAACGCCGTGGCCCGCACCCGGTCCACCGCAGCCTCGAAGGTGTCGATCTCGTGGGGCATCCGAATGCCCCACGCCCCCATGCACACGATGGCGCGGTCACCCTCGATCGGGAAGAAGTTGCTGAGGAACTCGTGCTCCTCGGGATGGGCGCCGGTGTCCTGGGTCGGTGTGATGACCAGATGTTTCCACCACCACGACTCCGGACGCCGCTCGGCGGGCGGCAAGTCGTACCACCTCGAGGTGTAGGTGACCTTGGCGTCGAGGGTCTTCTCGGGCGGCGTCGGCCATCCGGCCGTGCTCAGCCAGTCGGCCACCGAAGAGCCGCGCCCCAGCGCGTCGACGACCAGGTCGGCGGGAAGGTGGCCCGAGTCGCCGCCCATGCGGTACTCGACTCCCTCGACGCGGCCGCGCGCGGTGCCGACCCCGCTGGAACGAAGACCGGTGACGGTCACGCCCTCGCGGATCTCGATGGTCGGGAACCCGCGGACCATCTCGCGCAGGACCCGCTCGATGAGCACGCGGGAGCTGTAGACCATCGTCATCGACCCGGACTTGCGCGGGGCCCAGCCCTCGTCCTCGCAGTACGCCGCGTCCATCGACGGCATCAGGTGCATCCCGCCCGCGGCGATCAGCGCGTCCTCGAAGCCGGGGAAGATCTCGCCGATCGCGCGACGCCCGGAGTTGAGGAGGAAGTGCGGGTGCTTGCTCTGCGGCACCCCCCGCCGGTGCTGCGCGTCGGGCGGGAGCAGGTCCCGCTCCAGGACGATCACCTCGTCGAAATGCCTCGCGAGCACTCCCGCGGCGCACAGCCCCGCGACGCTGCCGCCGAGCACCACGGCCGTTTTGCCTTGCATACTTCCTCCATTCATACATGCAATGCGTGAATGTATGACCAGCGGGGGGAAGTTAACAGGCACGGTCCCAAAGAGCCATCCCTTCACCGGGACGTTCGATGGGACCGCGCGGCCCTGCGCGCCTGCGCGAAGGCCCAAGGGGCGGGAGCTGACGGCTCCCGAGGTCGTCGATCAGCCTCTGGAGTACCGGCCCTTCGCCTTGTGAGAGATGAGGGCCCGTTTCTCGGCGGTCACCGCGGGCCGGCACGTGGACAGCCTCACCCGTGTCCCCTACGGGGACCCTGCGCGAGGCGAAGCGCCGAGGGCGCCGACGGGTGACGCTCGGCCGTGGCATCCACTTGTACGGGCATGTGGTCAACGCCGGACTGTTCAGCCCCATGCGCGGCTCGCCATCGATGCCGTACCGGGGCGCCCGGTCGAGCCCGGAAGCGGCTCGCACCAGGCGGACCGGGTGGTTCGCTTCGACGGCGGACGGGCACTATGAGCATCCCGTACGCGGTGTCAGCCCGATGCGTGGGTATCCCGCCACCCGTGACGGTCAGTGGCGGACTACGGAGCGTCCAACTGAGCCTTGCTGTGGGCATAGAGAACGCGCTCGCACACGAGGCCCAGGCATGGCGCCGACTTGCCGTCGTCGATGGCATCTGCGTTCACCGCGGGACCGTAGTGCTCGGAGACCGACCACAGGCGTCCCGCACCGCGTTCGTAGTAGAGGTCTTCGGCGCCAGTGGCGGTCTTGATCGCGCTGCCGTTGGACACCAGCACGCCGTTGCTCCACTTGTAACGCCACAGGTTGCCGGGGTCGTTGTGGCCGGCGCTCTGATTGACGTACAGGTTGTCGCCGATCGCCAGCGCACCCTGGGCGCCGCCGTTCGTCATCGGCAGGTAATTGGCCCAGCCCTGGGCCGGTACCTCACCGGAACGCTTCTCCAGGTCCTTGACGGGGAACGAGGCGATCCGGCCGGGCGACGGGTAGCCGCCTTCAGGACGGCAGTACTCGCCCATGATCAGCCGGTCCGGGGTCTTGCTGCGGTCGAGCGACACGTAGGACGCCTTCGGAGCGCCGGTGCTGACGCACTTGAACGCCCCCGTGGGATTGGACTGGTCGGCCTTGAACTTCCAGGCCGCCACCTGCGGCATCACGTAGCGGTAGCCGAAGCTGTACCAGACGTTGTTCTGGCGTCCGACCTTTGTCTTGTCCTGGACGTTGGAAGTGGTCTTCACCCCGTCGGTGTCCGCGCCCATCTCGTCACCGGCCTTGCCGTCCCCGTTGGGATCCAGGTCCATGATCTTCTCCATGTCGAAGATCCGGATGCCGTTGCGGGTGTCGGCGACGTAGAGGTAGTGGCCGTACCAGACCATGCCGCCGGCGTGCAGGCCGTTCTGCATGTCGATGTTCGGGTCCGGCTTCGTCGAGCCTTCGGCGGAATGCACTCCGTCGAAGGAGATGTGGTGGGAGTTGTTCTCGTACGCCCAACCCAGCAGTACGTGCCGGTACTTCACCGTGCCGTCGGCCCGGCGCTGCACGAAGGAGACGCGCACACCCTTCTGGTTGCAGGCGTCGTTCGCCTCCAACTCGTCGGGGTTGCAGTCGCCGACGTCGTTGCCGTTGCTGTCTCGGCCCGGGTCCCAGTTGTCGTAGGACGCGTAGAGCTGAATGTTCGTGTCGTTGCCGGCGCCGTACTGCTCGTTGTCCGCGGCGTCCGAGACGCCGGTCATGGCCTGCGGGATCCACTCGCGCGAGGTCGAATCGTCGCTCTCCAGGCACCACTTGAGTGCCGGAGCGGGTGCGGTTCCGAACGGATCGCGGCTGCACGACGTGGTGTTGACGGTGCGGTTGGCATCGGCGAGGAGCTTCGAGACACCCGACTTGGGCAGTACGCCGTCGAGGCGCGCGACGCGGTCGGCGGTCGTCCCGTTCATTGCGCCGGCCTGCAGGGTGAAGTCCGCGGGGTCGGCCTTGCCGCCTGGGCTCGTCCATGCCCGGGTCCCAACGAGTGCCGCATCGCCAGCCGTTGTCTGCGGATCCTGGTGCCACGATTCGGGCAGCGGAGGAGGGGTTTCCTCTGAGTGGGCCGGGGTCGACAGGCCGGTCAGGGTCAGCGCGACTGCGGTGGTGGCCGTCAGCCACGCCCGGCGTATTCGGGTGGGGGACGTGCGCCGGGACATGCGTGGGGACATGCGTGTTGCCTCCGTTGTTGCTGCTGCGACAGCTGACTCGAACGAAGACTTTCAGGACGCTTGGAAGGAAATCAAGAGTGATCGGTGGGTCAACCACGTACACCCCGCGAGATATGTGCCGTTGTTCCGGAGCATCCGGTTCCGGGGTGACGCTCCACGTCACGCGGGGCCCATCCAGGCGCCGTTGGCGGTTGCGTTACCCCGCTGGATGGCGCCCGGCTGGAGTTCCCCCGCGTCGACGACCGGCTCTTCGGCCGGCGTCACCGCTACGCCGCGCTACCGAGACGGGCTGGGCGGACCTGCTGCCCGGTGACTACGACGCCATGGGCTTTCACGACACTGAGACGTGCCGGAGCTGGTCGTCCGCACCGAGAACGGATACCCCGCACACAAGGGCCGGAGCCGTCGGCCACCTGCCTCACCTGACGCGCCCCCTCCGTCCGTTATGGCGGTGCGGGTGTGGCGGGCGCGCGTACGCGTCCCCGGCGGAGCCGGGCCACCGGAAGGTCAGGCGGGTCGTGTCGCGTAGCAGAAGAAGTGCTCCTCGGGCCCCGCGAGGGGATCTGCGGGTACGAAGGACGACGTGTGGTGGTGGAGCACTTCGAGGCCGGCCGCCGTCAGCTGCCGCAGGTGCTGGTCCGCGGACAGGCTGCTGACGGTCACCGGATGGCCCATCCACTCGATGTCCAGCTCCCGGATGTCTCCCGGAACTGTGGCCAGTACGAGGTACCCACCCGGCGCGATCCAGGACGCCATTCGGTCGAGCGCGGCCGAGACGTCCGACTGGTCCATGACCAGGAGTGGGAAGAAGGAGCACACGGCGTCGAAGCCGACCGCCTGGGGGACGTACGTGCGTACGTCGGCCTGCTCGAAACGCGCCCCGGGAACCCGGGCACGGGCCGTCTCGACCATGGCCGCCGAGACGTCGATCCCGGTCACGGCATGCCCTGCACGGACGAGCACCTCGGCCGTGGGCCGGCCGGTGCCGCTGCCCACGTCCAGCACCTGAGCTCCGGCGGGCAGCCGCCCCACGAGCCAGTCCAGGGCCTCCAACTGTGCGGGCACGGACCCGAACAGGTCCTCGTACCGCTCACCCAGCGCGTCGAACACCTCCGCCGCGCTCTTGCGTCGGGTCATGTCCCCTCCTCGTGTCGGCTGTTGCCACGCTACCGGCCACATTGACCCGGCACCCCCGCTCTCCCGGTGTTGACGGCCCGGTGATCAGGCGCTGTAAAGCCGGAACTCGGTGACCTGGTCGCCGGGCCAGCCCGTATTGGACGTGAAGACGAGCCGCAGGTGGCGGGCTGCCGCGGGGCCTGGCAGGTCGTGCACAGGGGCTGGGTGATGGGCGAGTCGTGTCCCATCCGGGAGCCGGGGCTGCGCGACAACGTGGGCCGGCTCCGCTCAAGAGGCTGTGCTGTTCCGATCTGCCAGCGGCGGCTGTCGCCGGTCAGGCACGTCGGTGATCTCTGCGACCCCAGGGGGTGGCAGCAGGGCGGCCACCGGTTCCCCGGACCCGTCTGTGCCGTGGTCGACGAACGGCCCGCGCCGAGCGGATCTCGGTCGGGGCCTTCGGTCCGGACGCGGCGAGCACGCCGATGAGACGGGAGATGGTCGGGTCGGAGGCCACCGGGCCGAACACGTCGGGCTCGGCACGCAGCATCGCCGCGTCCGCCAGGCAGTCTCCGCCCAACGCCGTCGCGAGCGCGACATCGAGGAGGATCTTGCCCGGGGTCGTGCACCGCGCGACGCTTCCGCCACGGCGCCACGGCGCCACGGCGCTACGGCGCTACGGCGCTACGGCGCCAATGCCGCCGATATCGCACCGTCCAGCCCGGATTTGCGGACCGTCTCGACCAGCAGCACCGCCCCGGCCTGCGAGACCACCCCGCGGCCGTTGCCCTCGACACGGCCAGACGGATAGCACCCGCACCTCTTTCTTCGCCTGGAGCGCGCCGACTTCCTGCTGCGGACAGAGCCTTCGACACGTTCCATCCTCCCAGGTCAGGAGTACACTCACTGAATTTGATCAGCTATCGGACGCCGCACTCGACGAAGTGTCACGTGCTCGACCAGCCGCAGGAGCCACCACCGAAATGATCTCCCTCCGCGAAGTCCTCGATAGTGATCTGCCCACCTTTTGGGAGCACCTCTCTGATCCCGAGGCGCAGCACGTGGCCGCGGTCACCAGGAAGTACCACTACGACAGGGCGCTCTTCGACAACTACTGGGCCAGGATCCGTTCCAACCCCGATGTCCTGATGCGCACTGTGCTCGCCGACGATGAGGTGGTCGGCCATGCTGCGGTGTACGGGCCGCCGAACGAACGCGAGGTCACCTACTGGATCGGCCGAAATCACTGGGGCCGCGGCATCGCCACAGCGGCGCTCACGGTGCTGGTCGATCTCGTCGGAACCCGGCCGTTGCACGCCCACGCAGCAGCCGACAACGCAGGCTCGATCCGCGTACTGGAAAAGTGTGGCTTTGTGATCACGGGCCATGGCAGGGGCTTCGGCCAAGCGCGCGGCGGCGAGATCGACGAAGTGCTCCTCGCTCTCGTCTGAGATCCATTGGCCGTTACGCCCAGCCTGGAAGCATCGCGGAGACACCCCGGGCTCCATCACCTCCTCTCCCATAGGCGACAGGTCTGTCAGAGGAGGGCTCTCCACGAGGCCCCGCCGCCCCCCCCCCCACCCCACGGGGGCGGGGGCGGCGGGGGCTCCCCGGATACGGAAAC